>NZ_JABUZF010000130.1:0-28400 GCF_014897885.1 Halomonas sp. 3D7M
CCACATGAATTACCTGATCAAATTATTAAAGAGCTACCGAAGGGCGTTGCCGTTCGATGTGGGGCGTATTCTACCCATTTCTATTTATTCGTCAACACTTTTTTATCTTGTTTGATAGCCACCTAGAAAGAAGATAGGCGACTACTTAAGAAGATAGTTTGTCTAGTAGGAACGTCATTACGGGTAGCAACCAACCCTATGCTGGCCGACGGTGAGATGGGAAGCGATTTACATAAGCCACCATCAACACGAGGTCGGCGGTTCTTTCATACCAACTCAAGACGTTGCAAAAGCTCTTGGCGACGTGGCTCATCAACAAAAGCTTCTTCAATTGCATTACGGTTCAGCATACGGAACACCTCCGCATCCCAGCCAAATGCTTCAGCACAGGCAACATGATTTGTCAGCAACCCACCGCCAAAATAAGCCGGGTCGTCTGAGCTAATTGTCACCTTGAGGTTTTCTTTCAACAACTGGGGAAGAGGGTGATCTCGAAGATCATCAACTACTTTCAAACTGACATTAGACAGCGGGCAAACCGTTAGTACGATTTGACGCTCTCTGAGTCGCTTAACCACCGTGCCACTTTCGAGGCAGCGAACCCCATGGTCAATTCGCTGAACATCGAGGAGATCCATCGCTTCAGCAATATATTCGGCGGGTCCTTCTTCTCCTGCATGGGCAACACGCACCAAGCCAAGTTCTTTAGCTCGCGCAAACAGTGCCTGGAATTTTACCGGGGGATTATCACGCTCTGCGCTGTCTAAACCAATCGCATCTAAAAACTTCCAGTATGGAGCAGCGTTTTCGAGCACGCTGAGCGCTTCTTCAGCCGGACGATCACGCAAAAAAGCCATAATCATACCAACAGACAGATCAAGCGTAGCCTCTGCCTCTTCTTTCGCACGAAGCAATCCCGCCATCACAACCTCAAGAGGAATGCCACGCTGGAGATGGGCCTGAGGGTCAAAATGCATATCAATGTGCACCACCCCTTCACCACGAGCACGCTGAAAATAATCCATCGCCAAGTCATAAAAATCCTGCTCTGTGCGCAGCACATTCATGCCTTGGTAATAAAGATTTAGGAACCCTTGTAGGTCATCGAACTCGTAAGCCGCTTTTGCCTCTTTAGCCGTAGCGTAAGGAAGCTCAATACCATTTCGCTTGGCAAGTTCAAACATTAACTCAGGCTCTAGTGAGCCTTCGATATGCAAATGAAGCTCTACCTTAGGGAGTTGAAGAAGAAATTCATGCATACGAAACTCCTGTCATTAGGATAAATTATTTCCAACATTATCAAGAGTATCCGTATTTAACTTCCCCCCAGCAAGTCGCCAGTGGTAGTTAACGCCAGGCAGCAACGACGGGCATTCTACTTGGTGAATAAAATAGATCGCTGTTCGACCAGTGAGCCAATGGTCAAGAGATTTAGCAATATGCATAGCGGTGAAGGCATCCACACCGGCAAAGGGTTCGTCTAAAAGCACGACTGCTGGATCCCGCAAAAAAACACGAGCCAATGCCACTCTTCGCGCTTGCCCACCTGAGAGCTGCTGCCCCATTTCGCCGACTTGAGTCATAAGCTGATTGGGTTGCTGCTTTACCCAATCTTTTAGGGCGACTTGAGAGAGAGCTTCCCACAGTTGATCATCGCTTGCCTCAGGGTTCGCGATACGCAGATTCGCCGCTAACGATCCATCAAAAAGATCAACCTGCTGCGTGAGCAAAGCAAAATGCTTGGCACGGCTTTCCACAGTAACGTTAGAAGGCGCACAGCTGGCAACGTAAACCTGCCCCTCTGAAGGCGATATTCTACCCATAACAAGGTTAGCCAACGTTGACTTGCCTGCCCCAGAGATACCCGTCACCACTGTTCGCTTCCCGGCAGGCAAGGTAAATGTAGTCTCAGACAGCACCGAATAGACTGTATCGGGATAGCGAAACGAAACATTATAAAACGCCACTGAATGCCCACGAGAAGCATTAGGCAAGGCCAACGACGGCGCCTCAGTCATTATGCTGCTCAGTGCATTTAATCGTCGAGCAGCGCCATAGCTAGCACCGACTTTTAGAAAGGCGTTAGGCAGCGTAGTGAATACTTCATTTATACCCAGCACGGCGATAACCGCCATAACAATGATAGGCCCCGCCACGTGGCCGGCCTCTACAATGAAGCTGCCCAGCCATAATACGCCCACCAACAATACGCCGGTCACCGCTAATACTAGCGCGTTGCCAATGGCCGACTTATAAGCAAGCTGACGCTGATTACTTAGCGCTTGGTCTTCGTGCTGATTAATCCGCGTACGGTACCAAGGATTAGTTTGGTAACTCATTAGCTCAGCCGACGCTTGTACTTGATCAAGCACTAGACGGCGTAACTCTTCTTGGTCGCTAACTTGCTGGTGGCTATTACCAAACCCCAACCACGCATAGCCAAGCGTCACTACAAGCCATAGCACGCTCAACACAGCGGCTATCAAACCACCCAACACTGGCACCCAAATAGCGATAAAGCCAGATACCACCAGGATGCTTAACAGCCCAACTAACGGAGGGATAAGCAAGCGCAGATACAGGTTGTCAAGCGTATCAATATCCGACGTTAAGCGACTTAGCCATTCACTCGCGCGGCGGCGCTTAAGGGTTGCCTCATCCAACCTGGTTAAATCGCCAAATACGCGGTAGCGCAAATCAGCTAATAATGTCAGTACGGTATTGTGGTTATAAAGACGCTCCGCGTAACGTGCCACCGTTCGCAGCAGTGCAAAAAAACGAATACCGCCACCGGGAACATAAATATCCAAAGTAACGGGCAATCCAGCTGCCAACGCGATGCCAGCCAACGCACACGCGGCAATAAACCAACCCGAAAGCCCTAACAGTGCAAGACCTGCCAGGAGCGTCACCAACGCTAACAATGCCCCCATAAAGAAACGCTGACGACGACGCAGCATTATGAGCAGCCATGGTTTCATATCGCGATAAAACTGCTTCATACCGTCGCCTCAATAAGCTGACCGGCTTCACAGGTAAAATGACGATTAGCAACGGCTACCAGCGCAGGGTGGTGCGTTGCAATAACTAGCGTACGGCCTTCCTTTGCCCAATCTAGCAGTGCCTGAATGACAACCTTCTCAGTGATAGCGTCTAGGCTTGCCGTCGGTTCGTCTAATAAAACCAGTTGCGCCTCGCTAAGGTAGACACGCGCCAGCGTAAGACGCTGTGCTTGGCCACCAGACAGTCCGACACCACGCTCGCCTACCAGGCTTTCCAGACCATTTGGTAGCTGGGATAACAACTCACCCAGCCCTGCCCGTTGCAGTGCTCGTACCATTGACACCTGATCAGCTTCAGGGGCCGCTAAGCGCAGGTTATCGGCAAGAGTTCCCTGAATAATGCAAGGCGTTTGATCCAGCCAAGCAACCTGACCACTGTGACGATAGCGGCACTCACCGCTGCTAGGCATCATAAAACCAGCCATTAAGGCTAGGATGGATGATTTACCACTACCTGATTCACCAGTGATAGCAACCACGTCACCACGTCGGATGGTAGCGTTCAGGTTGGACAAGACCGTGGCACGCCCCTCATATCCAACACCAACCCCGCAAAACTCAATAACTGTATTCTCTGAATGAGGCACTGACGTGGCTGAAGGAACCAGATCTGGCTCATTAAGTATTGCCACGATACTTTCAGCCGCCCCTAATGCTGCTGCACGGTCATGATAGTGCTGGGATAGCGTTCGTAGAGGCTGAAAAAACTCGGGTGCCAGCAATAAAACGGCTAGCCCAGTGAAGAGGGTTAGAGCGGAGGATGGCCCATAGTCGATATAACCAAGTAGACCAAAACCGACATACATGGCCACAACCGCAATCGCCACGGATGCAAAAAACTCAAGCACCGCGGATGACAGGAACGCTAGACGCAGCGTGCGCATACTTAGTCGTCGATAGTCATCGGTGGCATACCAAACATCTTTTTGTGCTGACTTGGTATGGCCAAACAGCTGGAGCGTCGTCATCCCTCTGACTCGATCTACAAAGTGGGCCGACAAACGCGACACGGCCATAAATTGATCACGATTCAAACGCTCAGCGCCCATACCTACCAACGCCATAAAAAGCGGGATAAGTGGCGCAGAAAGCAACAAAAAGATGGCCACAAGGTAGTCCAGCCATCCAACAATGCAAAGGATAAGTAACGGTAATGCGACGACAATCCTCATCTGAGGATAAAAACGCGCGAAATAACCGTCTAACGCGTCAATATGCTCTACCGCCTGAGTCGCTATCGCCCCACTCTGTTGGCGAGTAAGCCAAACGGGGCCAAGCGTCGCCACCTTATTTAACAACTCCTCTCGCGCATGCTGGCGAATACGAAGACTTGCCTCTGCACTACTGGCTTCTTGCATTGCTTGAAGTAGTGAGCGACACAGCACCACTGCCACCAACCCCAAGAAAACAACTGTCAGTGATGCCGGTGAGCGACCATGAATGACAAGCTGATCAATGCACCATGCAAGCCCCACCACTAGTAAAACCGTAAGCCCCCCTGCAAGCACGCCACCTATTGCGGCTAGTGTGAGCTTTTTGTGTTCACGCCGAGCAAGAGATTTCAACCATGAGCGTGAAGTTAAGGGTATTACCTGACCTGATTGAGAGGTAGCCATAAGGTTAGTGGCACTCCTCATTTGATGGTCGCGCCTTGCCAGCAATGGATACATCCAAGCTAAAGACAACCGCAAACACTTTTGTCCAAAATAGCGAAAGACGGTCCCAAGCTGGGTTTTGGGTTTTAAAGAAAAGCCCATGGAGTAATGCTATATAGGAGACCAGCCCGATAGTAGAAACTGGAAAAATTGCATGGAAATACTCCACAAAGGCGAACTGAATTCGCGATAGTACGCAGAGGGCAAGCTCCATCACACTCTCCTAAGACCTGGATAAGCATCCCACTGCTGGGCCACACAAGCTTAGTTAAGCCTTACTGGTGCTGCACTTTAGCAATGAGCATGGGCTCTAGGCACGATGCAGCGACACAGCAACTAGGCCTGAGATTCGAATGTGTTGTCATTTGATGCTGTGACAAACGTTATACACTACTAGCGCTTCTTCAAAACTGTGTCGCATTGACGCAGTTAGGACATCACTACGATGCTAACCATGTAGCCAGTGTAAGCAATGAACATAGAGAACAGTACGCCACCCTCGATACGGTTTATACGCCGCGGGCGCCCCCGCCAAGAGAAAGCAAAGAACACCATCATGAGGGTCATAAAGGTCATGACGCTCCAATCACGAATTAGCACTTCGCGCCCTACTTCAATGGGTGTAATAACGCCGGCAAGACCTACCACAGCCAAACTGTTAAACAGGTTAGAACCTACGACATTACCTAGCACCATATCATGCTCTTTGCGCCGCAAAGCGCTGATAGAAGAAGCAAGCTCTGGCAAGGATGTTCCTATTGCTACAACGGTTAAGCCAATAATTAAGTCGCTAACCCCAAAAGCTACCGCTATTTCGACCGCCCCCCACACCAGTATGCGCGAACTAGCGATCAACAAGACTAGTCCAACTAGCGTCCACATAAACGCCTTGCCACGAGACATGGGCTTACTATCCAGCGCTTCTGCTACTTCACCCACTAGCGGATCATCTTGCTGTCCTCGTGAACGAACAATACTAACCCCAATAAAGAGCGCCAACGCACCTAGCAGTAAGACGGCTTCTCCGCGAGAAATCCAACCGTCATAAAGCATATAACCCGTCAAAAGCATGACACCTATCAACAGTGGCATCTCCTTACGGATCACACCAGAATGCACCGCTAAAGGAGCGATCAACGCGACAAAACCTAAAACAAGGCCAATATTAGCGATATTGGAACCATAGGCGTTACCTACCGCTAAACCAGGATTTCCTTGCATGGCCGCCAACACTGACACCATCATTTCTGGTGCAGAGGTGCCAAAACCAATAACCAGCATGCCAATTAATAGAGGCGATAGTCCTAACCACCTAGAGGTAGCTGCAGCACCATCGATAAATTTCTCAGCGCTCCATACAAGAAGCACCAAGCCCAAAACTACAGCCAAAAAAGGGAGCAACATTATTTCATTTCCTTAATAACGTAATGTTAGGCACTATCATTAGGCACCATTGCCGAGGCATCCTTGTCTAACTAGTTGGTTAGGTCAAGTGCTGTTTTACGGGGCGAAGATTAATCTCGATTTGACAGTAGTATCTGCCCACCGTACTAATTTGGATTCCTCAACGTATTGAGAATTAGCAGTTGCCTCATTTTCAGTTTATCAAACGACCTTCTTTGCGGGTGAACTCACCACAGGTCGACTGCCGCCCTCCTGAAGCACGCGCCCAGCGTAGACGCTTACGCGCCTGCCATGAGTGTGACTGGGTGTCTGCACTCCCTCCGCTCGGCTCTGGAGAGAAAGCATCTTGCCCACGCTGTTCACATGTGCTGGTAAAGCGGCATCGTTATCCTGCTCAGAGAAGCATGGCGCTTGCGCTTTCATCCTTGATAGCGCTACTTGCAGCAGTATCATTTCCGTTTGTTAGCTTTAGCATCAGTGGCATTGGTAATCGTATAGAACTTTCACAGACTGCCACTACGCTCATCGCTTTTCATCAGCCTGTTGTCGCTATCGCTGTCATTATGACCATTGTTGTGCTGCCCGCTATTTATCTAATTAGCGTGATCTGGCTTCAGTTTGGTTTACTTCGCGGCCATCCAATGCCGTTTAGTCGGGACATCGCTCGTTCACTAGCGAGGCTTACCCCATGGATGATGGCGGATGTCTTCATCGTTGGGGCGCTGGTGAGCTTGATAAAAATAGCTGGCATGGCACACATTGAAATAGGCATCTCCTTCTGGGCGTTCAGCGCGTTTGCCATCCTTTTACTGTTAACGACACAATCCATTGATTCAGATTGGATGTGGTTCTCTTTAGAGAAAGAACCCCTCGCGCCAGAAGGCACTCTCACAGGAACGACAGCGGCAAGCCAAGGGGTAACCGGCTGCCCAACTTGCGGCCTAATTAATCGGCTTAATGAGCATGCCAAGGGGCACTGTCTGCGCTGCCAAGAAAAGCTCCACCCACGATTACCACACAGCTTGCAACGCACCTGGGCACTGCTTTTTGCAGCAGCGGTGATGTATATCCCTGCTAATGTATACCCTATTATGACCACGACTAGCTTAGGGCACTCATCACCCTCAACGATCATCGGTGGGGTTGTACAGCTGATCCAAATGGGCTCCTGGCCCGTGGCCGTGGTTATCTTTGTGGCGAGTGTTATTGTTCCCGTTGGTAAGCTGGTCGCACTGGTTTGGCTCTGTATGGTCATTAAGCACAGCAACGAACTCAACGCACAAAGCCGAACTCGACTTTATCGGCTGACTGAATTTATAGGCCGATGGTCAATGGTTGACGTATTTGTGGTTTCAATATTAGTAGCTCTGATTCGCGCAGGGTCGTTAATGTCAATTACACCAGGGCCGGCGGCGCTCGCGTTTGCTGCCGTCGTTGTGCTCACAATGTTAGCAGCCATGACGTTTGACCCGCGCTTAATTTGGGACACTCCGCCCCCTCGCTCTACACGCCGTAACACGGCCACCAAGGAAACTGTTGATGGCTAATGATTCAACACCAAAGAAAGCCGATACCAACGACAACAACGATTTACATCGTGCGAAGTCATCACCGCAAACACGGCTCTCTCCGATTTGGATCGTGCCAATCGTTGCTGTTGTGATCGGACTGTGGCTTGCCTACGACAACTACGCCAGCCGAGGCACGCTCGTTACACTAACAATGGACAGCGCGGAAGGTATTGAAGCGGGCAGCACGCTTATTCGCAGCCGCAATGTTGAAATAGGCAGAGTCCAAAACGTTCGCTTATCTGATGACCTTTCCCATGCCGTTATGACCGCCCGCATCCAACCAGAAGCGGAAGCGATGCTAAGGGAAGATAGCCGATTCTGGGTGGTAAAGCCGCGCATCGGCCGCGAGGGCATTAGCGGGCTGGGCACGGTATTGTCGGGTGCCTATATTCAGCTAGAGGCAGGTCAGTCTGATGAACCTGAGCGCGAGTTTACGGTAAGTGATACACCACCAGTTGCCCCAGCTGGGCAGGCTGGTTTGCAAATCAGCTTAGTCAGTCAACTGGGTAACTCACTGCGTATAGGAGACCCTGTTTCTTACCAGGGCTATACCGTAGGACGAGTTGAAGATACTCGGTTTGACGCGGAATCTCGCACCATGCACCACCAAGTATTTATTGAAGAACCCTACGGCCAGTTAGTAACGGATAGCACTCGATTTTGGACATCAAGCGGTGTTGATTTCCAACTAGATGCCGATGGTGTACGTGTCAACGTGGAGTCTCTTGAAGCATTACTGGGAGGCGGCGTTACGTTTGGCGTGCCAGAAGACTTGCCGATGGGGCAACCCGTAGAACCCAATGCACGCTTTAATCTCTATGCGGATGAAAATACTGCCCGGGAAGGAACCTTCAATCAGTATTTAGAGTACGTGCTATTGGTTGATGATACCGTTCGCGGATTATCGAAAGGTGCGCCCGTCGAATTTCGCGGGGTAAGAATCGGTACGGTTGCGTCGGTACCCTGGAACTTTACCGCTCCACAGCCCGACTCGCGTTCTCAGTTTGCCATCCCAGTGCTGATTCGAATCGAGCCTCAGCGGTTGGGCATTGAGAATGCCGACATCGACATAGAACAGTGGGACTCACGCTTTAAGCGCCTTTTTGGCTTAGGGCTACGTGCATCACTCAAAAATGGCAGCCTATTAACGGGTGCACTTTTCGTTGATCTTAATTTTCAACGCGATTTAGCTGATGAATATGTCGCCGAAATGTTCTCCGAGCGGACAGTATTCCCTACTGTTGCTGGCGGCTTTGCACAGATCCAAGCGCAGATAACCAGCCTGCTTGAGAAATTAAACGCGCTTGAAGTTGAGCCATTACTTGCAGGTTTAGACCGAAACTTACAAGCATCTGAAAGTGTGCTCAACGAGATACGCCAAGTAAGCACCTCCATCAACCAGTTGCTGAATGATCCCGATACTCAGGCAGTGGGCGGAAACGTAAATGCGACTCTTGAGGAGCTGCGTAACACCTTGCAAGGTGTATCACCGTCATCTCCAGCCTATCAGGATTTAACAACGGCTATTCAACGGCTGGATCGCTTAATGCGCGACTTACAACCACTTACTCGCACATTAAATGAAAACCCAAGAGCGCTCTTATTCGACAACCTGGATACTCAAGATCCCGTGCCTCGCGCACCACGCTAAGAAGGAGCTTACTATGCGCTATAAGGCAATCCGCTATTTATCACTACTTGGCCTTTGCATACAGCTAAGTGCTTGCGCTAGCAGTGTCACACCACCCTCTCGCTACATGCTACCAAGCGAAAATGCAGTGAGTTCGCCAAACCAGCCGATCGGCACACTGCAAGTGCGAGCACCACGTTTAGCACATTATCTGGATGTGGACGGCATCGTCATGCAGCTTGATGACATCACCCTAATTGAAGCCCGCGAACACCAATGGGCTGAAAGTATTGGACGCCAATTAGAACGTGCATTACGTGCTCAACTATCCCAAGAACTCACGTCCATTCAGGTCGTTCATGCGGATGGCAATGCACCTGAAGCGCTCACATTACTACTTGAAGTTGATCAATTTCAGGGGCGGCACGACGGGCGAGCGGTCACCAGTGGCCAATGGCAGTTACGCGGCGCAGATAACAACCTACTTGCGCTAAAAAGTTTTTCTGCAGAGACCGAGCTCCAGCAGGACGGCTACCCTGCTCTCGTTCGCTCACTTGGCGAAAGCTGGGATAAGGTGGCCCTGCAAATCGCCAACGAGATCCGCGAAGGAAATTATTTTCAGATGTGACATCAGTAAGGCATCCAGCCTCTAGGTTAAACGCTGAAATGAAGTATCCATGATATACTAAAGGAGTCATCTTTCAGCATCACCACGTCACCCCCGATTCAAGCCAATGTCTATTTCACCGTCTTGATCGGCAAAAAAATGACCATCGCGGCAGCGTGCTTTATCTGGCAAACTTCGCTGCCGCGAAGGTGTACCATCCTCGCTTTTTGAACATTACGCTCAGTAACGACGACGCCAAGCGGCGTCACTTACTAAGCGATTGCGGAGAACGCATGAGCTTTTCTGAACTTGGTCTGCACGACGATTTACTACGGGCGGTTACCGCGCAGGGCTATACGCAGCCTACCCCTATTCAACAAAAAGCTATACCCGTTGTACTTGAAGGTCGCGACATGCTCGCCAGTGCACAAACTGGCACAGGCAAAACCGCTGGCTTTACGTTGCCCATGTTACAGCGGTTAGCGAATGGCAAGCGCCCCGGCAAACGCCAAGTACGCGCGTTAGTGCTCACGCCTACGCGCGAGCTTGCTGCCCAGGTAGGCGAAAGCGTAACCGCTTACGGCAAGCACCTCTCTTTACGCTCGCATATTATTTTCGGCGGTGTTGGCCAACAGCCACAAGTGGATGCACTCAAAGCGGGGCTTGATGTGTTGGTCGCCACGCCAGGTCGGCTACTAGACTTGCATCAGCAGGGCCACGTGGATCTATCGGCCGTAGAAATCCTGGTGCTCGACGAAGCTGATCGCATGCTCGACATGGGATTCATCCATGATATCAAGCGTCTATTGCGCTTAGTACCGAAACAGCGTCAAAACCTGCTGTTCTCTGCAACATTCTCCAACGACATACAGTTATTGGCGCAACAGCTGCTCAACAACCCAGCGTTAATAGAAGTCGCACCTCGCAACACGACCGCTGAAAAAATTGAGCAAACCATTTACCGAGTAGATCGTGATAAAAAACGCGAGCTGCTGGCCCATTTAATTCAGCAGCATGGTTGGTTTCAGGTACTCGTTTTCACACGCACCAAACATGGCGCGAACCGCTTAGCAGAGCAGCTCTCTAAGCAAGACATACCCGCCATGGCCATCCATGGCAATAAGAGCCAAGGGGCTAGAACACGTGCACTAGGTGCTTTCAAAAGCGGTGATTTGCAGGTACTTGTCGCCACTGACATTGCCGCTCGCGGGCTAGATATCAACGAACTTCCCCATGTCGTTAATTTCGACTTACCCAATGTGGCAGAGGATTATGTTCACCGTATTGGACGCACCGGCCGAGCGGGCAGCGATGGCGAAGCAGTTTCGCTCGTATGTGTCGACGAACACGGCTTGCTGAGTGGGATTGAGCGTCTTATCAAGCAAAACCTGCCTAAACGTATCGAACCCGGTTTTGAACCTGATCCAAACGCCAAGCCCGAGCCGATTGAAAATGGCCGCCGTGGTCAGAAGCAGCCCCGCGCCAAACGTAAACCGGAAGGGCAAGCAGCTAATACAGGCGGTGAACGTCGTCGTCGCGCCCGTCGCTAGCCCTTAGCTTAGGAATATGCGAAGGTTGTCGCTTCGCGTATTCCGCTGGCACAGCTTAACTTATTCATGGAGTGATTATGGCGTCGTCTCAACTTATTAACGATTACCGCCAGTGGCTTACCTTTCAACGCCAGGAGCAACTAAGCCGTGAGCACCAAGGTATTTCACAGCGGCTAGAAGATGCCCGGGCATCGGCTGGACAAGTGCTGCAGGCGTATCGCAGCATGGCTGAAAAAGCCTCTACAGAGGGCGCTTGTTATCGCACACTTTTCTTACGTGAACGTAATGATAACGAATCGCTACCCTGTGAAGGATGGTTATTTGTACGACGGGTACTTAGCGAAGAGAGCAGCACGCGAGTACGGGTAACGTTACTGGAAACCTTTACGCTGGAAGACGGCATTATTACACCTGGGGATAAACCTGCACGTAAATTAACCCTCGAAATCTACGACAAGCTGAATATTGATAAGGGGATGCGTACCGAGGTGCGCGTAGACTGCTTAGACACGCAGCAAGATTATCATTTCATTACCCTGCTTGATGCGGTACGCGGCGACTTACGCCCCCACCTCAAGTAAATGTCAGCATGGCTTCTCGTCGCACATACACCTTTATTGTTCTGATGTTCGTAGTAGGGCTTAATTTACGCCCTGCTATGTCATCAGTTGCGCCGCTGCTTTCCCGACTGCAAGAAACTGCGGGGTTAAGTCCTGCATCAGCGGGCATTTTAACCACGTTGCCCGTGCTTTTTTTAGGCTTGTCAGCCCCACTTGCTCCCCTATTGGCTAAACAGTTGGGCAGCGAACGGGCCCTGAGTAGTGCACTGCTTTTATTAACTTGCGGTTTAATCTTAAGAGGCATGCCAGTGCCTGGCGCGCTTTTTATTGGCTCAGCAATGGCAGGCAGCGCGATCGGCCTTAGCGGCACCCTTCTACCAGCGCTTGTTAAACGCGAGCTTCCCCACAGCGCCGATCTTCTGACTGGTTTATACACCATGGCGTTATGTTTCGGCGGTGCTTTAGGCGCTGGTCTTAGTGTTCCGCTGATGCAATGGCTAGGCAGCTGGCAGTTGAGTCTAATGAGCTGGTCACTGTTAGCATTAGTAGCCCTGGCACTATGGGTGATCAACATGCCAACGGCCCAACACACCCCACTCAAGCCAAGAAGCTCTTCTTCGCTCGCCCAATTAATGCGTAAGCCACTTACGTGGCATGTCATGCTGTTCATGGGCATTCAGTCTTCCATGGCTTACATTGTGTTTGGTTGGCTGCCCACCTTATTAGTCTACAGAGGCTATGATGAAGCTGCGGCCGGCTGGACAATGGCCATCTCAATCATGTGTCAGTTAGTTTCAGCACTGGGCGCACCTTGGCTAGCCCGCTTAACCCACGATCAACGCCCTGCCTTACTACTAGTTCTTTTTAGCACTGCACTAGGGCTTTGGATGTTGCTTATTGCGCCACTAGCCTGGAAGTGGCCCGGCGCGGTACTTCTTGGTATTGGTCAAGGCGGCAGCTTCAGCTTAGCACTCAGCCTGTTGGTGTTACGAACGGCTAACTCGCGTCTCGCGGGGCAGCTTTCTGGCTTAGTACAGGGTGGCGGCTATACGTTGGCAGCGCTAGGCCCTTTTGGGGTTGGTCTGATGCTGCAAGCCGGAGCAGAGTTAGCCCACATAGCATGGCTGCTTATTCTGCTAATTGTTATTTGTTGCGGATTTGCCTTATTGGCTGGGCGTAACCGCCAATTAGACGATCATAGCGGTGAGTTGTTAGTACATCGCGGTTAGCCGTCGTGCAAGGCAATACCTGCCTCAGTTTGCAGAGCCTGTTTCAATAGCATACAGAGGCACGGACACTTAGGCACAGGTACTTAGACACAAGCACTTAGACACACGTACTTAGACACACGTACTTAGACGCTACGATTGAGAAAGACCCTTTTAGATTCGCCCAATTCAGGAAACGGCTATGAGCATCACTTCTCCCCTGGCAAACGCCGCCCCCACTCAAGAACGTGTGCTGGTCATCTATACTGGCGGCACCATTGGCATGCAGCCAAATGTAAAGGGACTAGCCCCAGGGGGGAACTTTCAAGATCGCATGGCAGACGCACTAAGCCAGCTTCCTATACTGCACCAACATGCCCTTCCCGCTTATGACGTGCTTAGTTATGCGTCATTGATCGACTCAAGTGCAGCGACGCCGCTGACTTGGCAACAGATTGCCAACGATATTGCAGCCCACTTAGCCAACTACCGTGGATTTGTCGTTATCCACGGCACGGATACCCTAAGCTGGACCGCGTCGAGTCTTGCCTATCAGCTACAGGGGATTGACCGCCCGGTTGTGTTAACAGGCTCTATGCATCCTCTTGAAATGATTGATAGCGATGCAATCGGCAACCTTTACGGAGCATTAAGGTTTGCTGCAAACGTTGAGTTACAAGAGGTGGCGATCTATTTTTCAAATCGCCTTCTGAGGGGGGCACGAGCGATTAAACAACACACGGAATCCTTAGATGCATTTATCTCACCAAGCTACCCCTGTATCGGTGAACGCGTTGGCGATGACTTCATTTATTACCCAAGTAGAGGTTTAGGGTTTCAACAACGCGGCGCGCCCCGCTTTGAGCTTGCAGACTATCAAGCCGTCTCCGATGGCGCCGTTATCAGACTAGCATTGTGGCCAGGTATATCGCCTTGGCAATTGGAAGCTCTGCTCGGTGATTCGCGCGTTAAGGGGGCTCTACTGCAGCTTTGGGGAGCAGGTAATATACCCAACGACCCTGCAATCATTGATGTCATTGCTAACGCCAGTGGCGAAGGAAAACTGCTGGCCGCGGTTAGCCAGTGCCCCCAGGGCAGCATTCATATGGGCGAGTACGCAGCGGGCCACGGTCTAGCAGAAGCGGGCCTACTGTCTGGAGATAACATGACACCGGAAGCCGCTTTCACCAAACTCGTTCACCTATTGGCTCAACCCCTTTCCATGGACATTCGACGCCAGCGATTTTTAACGCCACTTGTCGGCGAGCGCTAAACACCGCACGTCGATCAATTCGCACTGGCGTAGTCACTTATACACGCTATGTTTAAACATACGCTAACAACCAAAAGGAAAGCAGCGTATGGAACGGCCTGTACACTATTTTAGCGAGCTATTTGAACAACTCGGGCTACGCTCGGATGCAGAGTCCATAGAGCACTTTATTCAGCGCCACTCCCCCCTTCCCAAAGAAATGCCGCTCGCGGAGGCACCCTGCTGGAACGAAGGCCAAGCTGATTTTCTTCGTGAGGCCGTGGAAGATGATGCCGACTGGGCCGAAGTTGTCGACCACCTTGATGCCTCGATGCACAAACGAGCTTGATTGCTGCTGAACACCTCTTTGCGCGCCGCTCACTAACGGCGCCAATATAGCCATCAACTGTTGAGGCGAGCTTCAACGCGCTCAAGAATTTGCCTGCTCACTTTTCCTACTAATGGCTTTGCAGCACGATTCACCGCTTTTTCCATCAATCGGTTACGGATCTCATAACTCAGCGTAAGCGATACCTCTGTCCCCTCCGGCACTTCACGCAATTGATAACGACCTTGGTTTTTAACGCCTTCCAATGATTCCCATGCCAGCACATAAGGTGGCTTGATCTCGGTTACTGCCACATCAAATGACCAATCCATACCCACCGCGTGGACATGCCAGCGATAACGGTTATCGCCTAAGGTATCAATTGATCTAATGAGATCAGAATAGTCAGCAAAATCTTCAACTCGGCTCAGCAGTTCAAACACTCTTTCAGGCTGAGCATTAATAATTTCGCTATGTTCTATGGTGGCCATGGATTCATCCCTTACGACTAGAAGGATTAGCTTAGCATGTTGGCCCATGCGCATACCGAACAGAAAATGGTACCAATTGCCGCTACCACTGGCCAGGCAAGCCCGCATTGCGTAAACTGCCGTCCTTCCGGACCGGACCCCGGAATCTCATTTAGCGCGACGCTAAAGCACTCAATAAATTCTCCGGCCAATGAGTAATTATTATGTCGTTACCCCCTACCTCTGGCGCAGACGCGTCATCTACCGTTGTGATTTATTCCGGCGGCATGGACTCCTATACCGTTCTTCACCGCGCAATTAAAGAAGGGCTCGAGGTTCATGCGCTCTCCTTTGATTATGGCCAACGCCACGCCAAAGAACTGGACATAGCGAAAGCCGTTTGTAAGCAGCACGATATTCCCCATCAAGTCGTTGATATACGTGCTATTCACGGTTTAATTGATAACTCAGCGCTGACCAACCCAGATATATCAATGCCTGAAGGTGACTACGCCGCTGATAACCTCCCTACCACCGTTGTCCCTAACCGCAATATGATTCTGCTTTCGTTAGCCATTGCTAAGGCAGTTAATATCGGTGCGGGGCGTGTCGATTACGGCGCCCACGGCGGTGATCATATTCTCTACCCTGACTGCCGCCCTGAATTTGTTCACGCAATGAACCAGGTCGCTGGCATCGCTAATTTTGAACCGATAACGCTGCATGCACCTTATCTAGCATCGAGCAAAGCCGATATCTTGCGCGATGGCTTAGCAATGGGCCTGAACTACCGTGATACCTGGACCTGCTATGAAGGGCGCCCACTGGCTTGCGGCAAGTGTGGCAGTTGCCGTGAACGGCTGGCGGCGTTCGCAGCCAACAATACTTCAGACCCACTGGCGTATGAATCTACCCCTGCACAGGTTACCAGCTGATGTATCACGTCAAAGAAGCCTTTTATACCTTGCAGGGCGAAGGTGCACAGGCAGGCCGTGCCAGCGTATTTTGCCGCTTTAGCGGCTGCAATTTGTGGTCTGGGCGTGAAATCGATCGCGCCAGCGCAAAATGCTCCTTTTGCGACACCGATTTTATCGGTACGGATGGCATTAACGGTGGGCGCTTTAACACTCCACGTGAACTCGCTGATCACATTAAAGCCCTTTGGCCAGTTCATGCGGGGAGAGCAACGCCCTACGTGGTATTCACTGGCGGCGAGCCATTACTCCAGCTTGATACCCCGCTGATCGCACTACTACACAGCGATGGATTTGAAGTGGCTGTTGAAACGAATGGAACGGTCATACCACCGCCAGGAATTGACTGGCTATGTGTTAGCCCGAAGGGCACAAACTCATTGGTGGTCACCCGTGGCGATGAGTTAAAGCTGGTTTTCCCACAATCTGCAGCGCCACCCACTCAATTCGCCAATTTGGACTTCAACCACTTTTTTTTGCAGCCGATGGACCACGGCATAGCGCAGAGAAATCACGCGACGGTTCAGGCAACCACCGAGTATTGCATGGCTAACCCCCAGTGGCGGCTATCGCTTCAAACGCACAAGATTGCAGGATTTGAGTAATGGCGTTATTTGTAAATCGTCTCAGCCATATTGATGTTTCACTGTGGTGCCCTACAAAAGGGTTGGTAGGCTGTAGCTGGCAAGTAGATGCTCAACTGGATGGGGAGCTAGGCGAAGATGGTATGCTTTTTGACTTCGGGGAAGTTAAGCCTTGGATCAAACGCACACTCGATAGTGGCCTAGACCATACGCTGCTCGTACCTGTCAACGCGCCCGGCATTAAGGTTACTGACTGCGCTGAAGGTATCTGCATTAGAACAGCGACTCCTTACGAAATGGAAGTTCGCGGGCCAGCCCAAGCATTTACCTTGCTCCCCTGGGATACCATCACTGTTGAGCGTGTCACCCACTATTTAAGCTCACAGCTGACGAAGCAAGAGCAACGGCCAGCTAATGTCCACAGTGTCACGCTAACGCTGAGTGACGAGCCTATAGACGGCGCTGCCTATGGCTACACTCACGGACTGAAACGGCATCTCGGCAACTGTCAGCGGATTGCCCATGGCCACCGCTCGCGCCTGTTTATCTGGCAGCAGCAGGCACGTCAGCCAGCGCTTGAGCAGCGCTGGGCAGCATGGCTGGATAATCGATACCTGCTTGAACAGGCCGATATTGAAAGCCAGGTTGATGAAAAGCTGACTTGCCGTTATCAGTCGGCACAAGGCACATTTTCGATCACGCTGCCTCAAGAACGCTGCTGTGTACTGCCCAAGCCGACAACCGTCGAGAATATTGCGTTATGGCTTGCCAAGAGTATTGCAGATCACAGCGGCCATAAAACACTGGTTCAAGCCTTTGAGGGGATTGATAAAGGCGCGACGGCAGAAGCCTCGCCATGAGTAGTCACGTTTTCGCAACAGACACCGCCGCCTGCCGAGCTGGCTGCGGTGCTTGCTGTATTGCACCGTCGATCACCTCTTATATACCCGGCATGCCAAATGGCAAACCGGCGGGCGTTCGATGCGTACAGTTAAGTGATGACAATCTATGCAGGTTATTTGGCGATCCTAGCCGTCCCGCTGTGTGTGCGCGGTTCGACTATGATGCTGATGTGTGTGGCGAGCACCGAGAAGAGGCGCTCGCCACACTTAACTGGCTGGAAACATCAACCCGTTAGTCACCCGTTCAGGTTTCGTTTTCAACACTTACCGCGTGGGGCAACCGTCTATCAAGCAGACTAACCCAGCGAACAAGCACTGGCGCATCACTATGGCTCACTTCACTCAATAAGCGCCTAAATGCTTCTTTGGCCTGCAAGTCGTTTGGTGCAATACGCGTCAGCCAAAGCTCGAGCGCCGCAAGCTCCTGATGGCGATTGCCATGCTCACGGGCCTGATTAATGGCCATTTCAGCCAGCGCTTTCACTTCATTAGCAGGGTGCCCGAGCAAATCACGCACTTTAGCTAACTGCGTTGCCAACTCAGGTAAAAAGAGCGTTGTGCGCTCTTTGGCAATGACCAGACACTGATCCAGATAATCTTCAGCCGCTTTTAACTCGCCAAGCTCAATACATGCATCTGAGTACCATAGGACCGGACGCTGATAGCGATCACGCCCATTCAGCTCTGCCATCTGGTCCAGGCTGTCCCGCACCTGCACTAAGCCCCCCTGGTCACCCGCCAGCGCTCGCTGCCAGCCAAGAATCCCCTGGGCAGAAATCTGCCACAGTTGCAAATCGGGCGTACCCGTCATTGCAGCAGCACGCTCAGCGTGTCGTGCTGCTAGATGTACATGGCCAAGCTGCCGATAAAGCGCAGCGGAAAACATCAACGCCATGGCAAGCGTACCTGGATGGCCAATTTTTTCAGCTAATCGGATCGCGGAAGAGATATGCCGCTCTGCGCGCTGGTAGTCACCACGCAAGCAGAGCGCCCAGCCTTGGAAAGAAGCCGCGGTTACTTGCGGGTGATCAGAGAATGGCAGCCATTCAATCATCATTTGCGCATTGAGCGGGTCAATTTCGTCCAGGTGGTCATGCGCTTGCTGAATGCGTCCAGCCCAGTATTCGCAATGCGCCCGCGCATAATCTGCCAGCCTTTGGTAGCGCGGATCCTCTAAACGCCCAGCAATGTCTGCCAGCGTCGAGGCGAGTGCAAATGCATCGGCGTGGGCATAGCGCTGACTTCGACCAACCCATAAGCCCCACTTAACCAAAAATATTTGCTCAAGGTCTTCTGGATCTTCCGTGGCGGCGCCACCCGACTGGCGGAGCAACTCCCTCGCACGCACGAAGCTCTCATGCGCAGTGGGCGAACCATGCCCCTCTAAGGCGAAGGCCGCTTGGCCACGCACGGTCAGCAGGCTCACTTCGCGCTCAACTTCATGATCGACATGACGCAGGCTAGCAAGTCCGAAGTCTGCCATGCGCAGTGCCGTACGGTTAGCGCTCACCTTGAGGGCTTCCCGCGCGGCCAGTTCAAAGTAACGAGCGCCCCTGGCGTAGTGGCCGCTGCGGCGTAGGTGGGTTGCAAAATCACCAGGGTGGCGGCTAATCCATACAGGGAAGCGCTCTTCAATCAGCGTGACTACCTGCTGATGAAGCTTAACCCGCACATCCCTAGGGCACGAAAGATAAGCGGCTTCTTGCAGCAGTTGGTGGCTAAACTGATGCTCTGGCTCGCCCCCGTCTTTATCCACTGGCTCGATAATTTCCAGTTGACGCATGTGCTCAATTGCTTGGCACAGCCGCGGCTTTTCCCAACCACTGCACTCTTGCAGAAAATCAAGACGGAAACGCTTGCCTAATACCGCCGCTACGTGGGCAATTTCCCGATCACCCTCCAACTGGTCAATTCGGCTAGCCAGCAGTCCTAACAACCCTTTGGGCAGCTCATCAAACTGCACACTACGACCTTCACGGCGATCCATATCTAAACGCCGACAAATCTCTTGCATATACAGCGGCACCCCATCGCAACGCTCAATGATTTGATTGCGTAGCCGTGGGCTTAAATGAATGCGATACCGGCGGGATAACTGAGAAAGCAAGCGAGACGACTGTTGCGCATCCAGCCTTCCAAGGGTAATTTGCTGATCCCAGTGCAATTTGACCGGCAGTGGCTCTCGGCCATGGTGACTGGCGACCAGCATGAAGGCTGTATTGATCGGCAACCGAGCTTGTAGCCCTGCCAACACCTTGAATGAAGGTTCATCAAGCCATTGCAGATCATCAATCATTAGTACCAATGTCCGTGAACTGGCCAGATGATCGATTAAGCGGTGTAACAGCTTTACAACTAGCTCAATAGCCTCACCATTCTGAGTTAACTGGGCCACTTCTTGAACATCACGCACACCGAGCGCTTCTTCAAGCAGTTGCTGACGTTCATCCTCCAGAGGCTCTAAGGAGAGCGTTTCTTGCAATTGACGAACAGCTTCACAAGTTGGCGTTGCTTCAACATACCAAGCGAGCAGAGTACGTGCGACACCGTAGGGCTCTAGCACCGATAGCCGCGTCGTTGGCTGCCAACAAATGGCAGCATCACGACTCAGTTCTAACTGGCGAAAACCCACCATTAGCGCAGATTTACCCATCCCGGATGCACCACGTACTAGCACACTCTGGCGCAAACCAATGCCTGCCCTCGCCAACGCATCTCTTAACGTGCGTAGTGATGTTTCTCGACCCACTAAACTGGGAGGTAGCGCATCCCTACCGCCCTCATTCACTCCCAGCACTAACGCTCTCAAGCGGACGCGGCCATCGCTCGCCACTAAACGAGATACCAACCGCGGTTGCAAATCAAGTGCAGGCGGCATGTGCTGGCTGGCTTCTTGAGAGATCACCAACTCGCTACCCTCTGCGGCACTCATTAACTCCAGTGATACTTGGGTTACTTGGCCAAGCGGGTCAGCTAGCTGACGTTCAGGTAGATAAACCACTCTTCCGCTATTAAGACCTGCGGCGAGCTCAAATTTTGGAGGATCACCGTCACCGATCCAGTGACGCTGGGACTCTAAAGGCAACGCCAGACGGCAGTGCTCATAAAGCGCAACCAGCTCTGCCAACTGATGAGCCGGACCATGGGTACCAAAGCAGGCCAAGCCAAGCCCACCTGTTGCGCCCGGCAACCAGAAGCCACCTAAGTGATGACACTGCTGCTCTAACCAGCGCAGTAGCTCTAATTGAAGCGCCAAACAGTTCCGGGTAGCCGCGCGATCTTGCCAATCACCTTGTAACTTAAGCCGGATAGCCATCACAGATAACTGGCGCAGCTCAATTTCATCTTCGCGAAGAGGCTTACTATCCGCTGCCAACACGCGCGAAAAAGCGCCTTGCGGGCTCAGTACACGCGGATCATGGTGACCATCTGACCAATAATTAGCTAACTGTAGAAAGCTCGGTTCGGGCTGCTGTCCAGAAAGCGCCAACAACTGTAGATAGCTGTTGTACTGTTCATGGGCAGCCGCCATCTGATTTTTCTCGGCCAACTGACGTACCAGACGTTCATGAAATGGACCGTAGCCAGAAAAGCGACTGACTAAACCTTCCAATAGATTGTCAGGGACATCGGAGTGGGCATCTAACACCTGCTCAGCGAAACGGATAACACGCTGACGCCACTCGTTTCGTACTTGAACTAACCAGCGTTGAAATTCGCTGCAGTTGGCAAGCTGGAGTTCTTCTATCAAATCCCCCTGATAACACGACATCACCTCTTCGAGGTTCGCCAAATCTCGAGGGCCTTCCAACAATTGCTGTAATTCGTGCAAGTCAACCCGCCAGTGGGCAGGCAACTGAAAAGCGATGGTCTGGCGAGATACGTTCAACACTTGCTCGGCATTGTCCCCCATCGACTGACGCAGACAGTGAAGCGCATGACGTAGGTTGGTTCTGCCCGATGACAGCCCCTGGTCTGGCCAAAGCAACTCTGCGAGGGAAGCTCGGTTGACCGGCTGTCGGTGCAGCAACAAATAAACGAGCAGCGCTTTTACCTTGTCATAACTGAAGTGCGTCAGCACATCTTCTCCTTGTGCTAAAGAGAAATGGCCAAACAGGGTCAGTTGGTCTGTCTCACGAGCATCGCGCATGATACATATCCTACCTAGACTAGCGGTGGCTTAAGCAGGCACACCGCTATGAAAACGAAAAGCCGTATCTGGCGAAGTAATCAACTCCGCTTCACGCGCCACAAAAAAGGCGATTCTGTCATCTATTGATGCCGATGTTTGCTGTCTTGCAAGCAGCAAATAGTCTTCAAAGTGACGACCTTCTGACTTCACTAACGTGCGATAGAACTTGGCAAGCTCTTCATCTAAATAAGGAATTAAGCGCGCAAAGCGCTCGCAGCTACGTGCTTCAATGAGCGCACCTATAATTAACACATCAATTAAACGCTCAGGGTCATTGCTACGCACATGCTTGCGCAAGCCTTCGGCATAGCGTGACGCAGTAAGATGACGGTACGCCACGCCTCGCTTCTCCATTAAGCCAACTACCTGCTCGAAATGCAGGAGTTCTTCTCGAGCCAGTTGCGACATCTTGCTTAATAGTAACGGCTGATCAACGTAACGATAGAGCAAGCTCATTGCCGTTGAAGCGGCTTTTTTCTCACACTGAGCATGGTCAATAAGAAGTATCTCTGGGTTATCCAACGCCCATTGCAGCCATGCATCAGGCGTTGAGCACGCAAGAAACTGATGGAGACATTCTGGCAGTAAATCATCCGCTTGAAGCGCATGACCTACAGGTTGCAACATATTTAATTGTATCGACATAACACCATTACCAAGCGCTTATCTCACTATTGTACAACATATAAACGCCCTGGGCGTTTGTTCCCTGCCATTACGCTCGCTGTTGAAAGAGCCGTAACAGCACTTTTTATATAGCACATATCTAATATAAAATTACGCTTATATTGAAGCTCCACACCACAATACCCGCGATTCAGCTGTCGTAGTGATAATAATACGACGAAATAATCAAACAGTATGGTAACGCGGCATCACAATAATCACACGCGCCCTCACCCTCAATTACGCCTGTTCGGTAAAAAACTTCCACCCGCTGGATTAATTAAGAAAAAAACGCGCTATTAAGAAACCCTACACCATCTCCTCAACATAAAGTACAAGGCCCTCAGGAGCTTGCCGCCTTAACATTGTCGACAGTTTCCCGTAGAATCCACCTCATCCACCAGACGCTGTTTTTCAAGCGTATGTCACGTGTCCGGGCACATACTCAATACCGTGTGGGTATGCGCTCGTCACCATTAAGAAGATGAGAGGGCCCCAACGTGCTTGAAGCTTACCGCCAACATGTCGAGGAACGCGCTGCAGAGGGCGTACCGCCCAAGCCCCTGAACGCCGAACAAGTCGCTGCCTTAATTGAGCTACTTAAAAATCCGCCGGCAGGTGAAGAAGAGTTTATTCTTGACCTAATCACCAACCGAGTCCCCCCAGGTGTTGATGAAGCTGCTTATGTAAAAGCAGGTTTCTTAACCGCGATTGCTAAAGGTGAAGCCACCTCTCCGCTGATCGATAAGATCCATGCCGTCAAACTTCTCGGCACCATGCAAGGCGGTTATAACATCGTCTCCATGGTCGAACTATTAGACAATGAAGAACTTGCTCGTGAAGCTGGCGAACAGCTCAAGCATACCCTTCTCATGTTTGATGCGTTCCATGACGTTGAAGAGCGCGCCAAAAATGGCAATTCGGTTGCTAAAGACGTTATTCAGTCTTGGGCTGCTGCAGAGTGGTTCCTCTCCAAGCCTGCACTGGAAGAGAAAATCACCTTAACCGTCTTTAAGGTTCCTGGCGAAACCAATACTGACGACCTCTCTCCTGCGCCTGACGCATGGTCGCGCCCAGACATCCCGCTGCATGCCAATGCCATGCTCAAAAACGAGCGCGAAGGTATTGAACCCGAAGTGCAAGGCACGACTGGCCCGCTGAAACAAATTGAAGAAGTTAAAGCGAAAGGCTTCCCCGTTGCCTATGTGGGCGACGTCGTTGGTACTGGCTCTTCACGCAAGTCCGCCACTAACTCTGTACTCTGGTTCTTCGGCGACGACATTCCTTACGTGCCCAACAAGCGCGCTGGCGGCTTCTGTTTTGGTGCCAAGATCGCCCCGATCTTCTTCAATACTATGGAAGATTCTGGTGCACTGCCGGTTGAAATGGATGTTGCCAAACTGGAAATGGGCGACATCATTGATGTCTATCCATACGAAGGTAAAGTGTGCAAGCACGGTACCGACGAAGTACTGACAACCTTCGAACTTAAAACCCAACTGATTCTTGACGAAGTGCGCGCAGGTGGACGCATTCCGCTGATTATCGGTCGCGGTTTAACCGGTAAAGCGCGTGAATCGCTAGGCCTTGAGCCTTCTGATGTTTTCCGCCTGCCAGACCAGCCGGTTGATACTGGCAAGGGCTTTACCCTTGCTCAAAAAATGGTCGGTAAAGCGTGTGGCCTGGACGGCGTACGCCCCGGCATGTACTGCGAGCCGAAGATGACCACCGTTGGCTCTCAGGACACAACCGGGCCGATGACCCGTGACGAGCTGAAAGACTTAGCGTGCCTTGGTTTCCAGGCCGACTTGGTCATGCAGTCATTCTGTCACACTGCGGCCTATCCAAAGCCTGTCGATGTGGATACTCACCACACACTGCCTGACTTCATCATGAACCGTGGCGGCGTCTCTCTTCGCCCCGGCGACGGCATCATCCACAGCTGGCTGAACCGTATGCTGCTGCCCGACACAGTGGGTACCGGCGGTGACTCTCACACCCGTTTCCCGCTGGGCATTTCGTTCCCAGCAGGTTCTGGTCTGGTAGCGTTTGCTGCTGCGACTGGCGTTATGCCGCTGGACATGCCGGAATCCGTACTGGTGCGCTTTAAAGGTGAGCGCCAGCCGGGCGTGACACTGCGCGACCTGGTTCACGCTATTCCCCTCTACGCCATCAAGCAGGGACTGCTAACCGTTGAGAAATCCGGTAAGAAGAACGCTTTCTCTGGCCGTGTATTGGAAATTGAAGGTCTTGAAGACCTGACCGTCGAGCAAGCTTTCGAGCTTTCCGACGCTTCAGCAGAGCGCAGTGCAGCAGGTTGTACAATCACCCTGTCTGAAGAAAGCGTCACCGAGTACCTTAAATCCAACATCACACTGCTGAAGTGGATGATTGCGAATGGCTACGGTGACGAACGCACTATCAGCCGTCGTATCGAAGGTATGGAAGCATGGCTTGATAACCCAAGCTTGATGCGTGCTGACAAAGATGCTGACTACGCCGAAGTCATCGAAATTGATTTGAGCGAAATTAAAGAACCCGTTCTTTGTGCGCCTAATGATCCAGATGATGCACGTCTGCTATCAGACGTGGCCGGCGAAAAAATTGATGAAGTATTTATCGGTTCGTGCATGACCAACATTGGTCACTTCCGTGCAGCCGGTAAACTACTTGAAAAACAGCCTGCGGGCAGCCTGAAAACGCGCCTTTGGCTGGCGCCGCCGACCAAAATGGATCAGCACCAGCTTACCGAAGAAGGCTATTACGGCATTTATGGCCGTGCTGGCGCCCGTATGGAAATGCCGGGATGTTCACTGTGTATGGGTAACCAGGCACGCGTTGCAGCGAAAAGCACTGTTGTGTCTACGTCTACACGTAACTTCCCGAACCGCTTAGGTGATGGTGCCAATGTATACCTCGCCTCAGCGGAACTCGCAGCCGTCGCTGCCGTGGAAGGCCGCCTTCCAACCGTAGAAGAGTACCAGCGCTACATGAGTGAATTTGACGCACTCGCTGGAGAAATATATCGTTACATGAACTTCCACGAAATCGAGGAGTATCAAAAAATCGCCTCGAACGTGATTCCGGTTGCCCAAGAAGCTTAATGCTCTTAGCAGTACCGAGAACTTATCGCCGATGCTCGCAACATCGCAAGAAGGATGACAATGTCTCCTTTTTGAGCCGATGACCGAACGCCCCAACCTGCTTGCAGGCTGGGGCGTTTTTTTATGGCCGCCTGACTTTCAACAATGGATCTTCATGGGCTAATTTTGAAGATAATGCTTCATAGGAGCGTGTAATGACATATGCAACCCCTGTTGTCACACCAGATTTATGTGATGCGAATCCTGACGTAATAGTACTTGAACCGATGTTTGCTAATTATGGTGGCGTCGACAGTTTTTACGGCCCTATTCGTACCGTTAAGTGTTTTGAAGACAACTCAATGGTTAAGCAAGCTGTTGCCGAACCAGGTGATGGTGCAGTGCTAGTTGTGGATGCTGGCGGGTCACACCGCTGTGCCATGCTTGGTGATATGCTCGCCGAGCAAGCCGCTAAAAATGGCTGGGCTGGTGTGGTGATGTATGGCTGTGTACGAGACGTCGATATTCTTGTCACACTGCCACTTGGCGTTCAAGCGTTAGGCAACCATCCGCGCAAGAGCGAAAAGCGCGGCGAAGGACAACGCGATATAGCCATTACCTTTGCAGGCGCCACGTTACACACTGGACAATGGCTTTACGCAGATAACAACGGCATTATTATCGCCGAAAAACCGCTTGAGCTTTCCTAAGGCAAGGGCTTGCCAGGTGTGGTACTTAGTGCCACCCTGGTAATTCAACCCTGACAAAATTGTAACCATGCAGCCGCTTAACCAATTGGGCTACACCCTACTCCACACTCTGCGCGACCATCTTCGTCCCCTCATTGCCTATCACCTGCTCTTCACCCTGTTAGCCTCTGCTCTTGTAGTGCCATTGATTGCGTGGATCTCTCGGGCCTTACTAGCGCAACTCAACCGAACAGTCGTCACCAATGATGCGCTGATTACACTGCTATTTAGTCCACTGGGCTTAGTTGCGTTGCTCGTGGGTCTTGGCTTTGCATTCTTACTGATTTATTGGCAACAAGCAGGCATGCTGCTGGTGGCCGTCAGACCTAAAGACAACCACTACCGGCTCGCTTTTGAAGCACTGTGGTTAAGCACACGCCGCTTACCAGCACTCGCGGGTCTGGTCATTCTTCAGGTAGGAGCCCACTTGTTGCTTCTAGCCCCTTTTATGATGGGCTTAGCGTGGCTTTATGATGTGTGGTTAAGCGGTATAGATCCCTACTATTTACAACAAACCCGCCCAGCCTCGCTGTGGTATTTTATTGCTTGCGCACTGCCGTTACTGATTATCTGGCTTGGGCTTGCTGCGTGGCTCTACCTGCGTTGGTTACTAGCGCTACCGTTAGTAGTGTTGGACAACTGCTCCCCTTTCCAAGCACTTAAGCGTAGCGTGCGCTTAACTCGCGGCTGGCATCGTTCGATTGGTGTGGCGGTCTTGACACTGCTGATCGTCATTATCAGTCTGCCGATTATCTCTACATGGCTATTTGATAGTGTCGTGACGCCTCTGTTATGGGGGCTACCCGAACATAATGCCGTGCTGATTCCAGCGATGTTGGCTTATTTAACCAGCTACGTACTGGTTACGTTAACCATTACATTTTTAGGTATTGCCACCAATGCCCTCCTATCAGCGTGCTTATACTTGCAACTGGCTTTTCGAGAGACACGCCCTTCGCCTCGGTCGGAACACGCCCATCCTGGTCGCCTTGCGTGGGCGATTGAACTAAGCGTACTGCTACTGGCGGGGCTACAAGCATGGTGGATACTCAACAGCTTTGAAATACGCGATAACGTAGCGGTCATCGCCCACCGAGGAAGCTCGATGGTAGCGCCGGAGAATACCTTATCCGCGATAAGACAAGCGCTTGAAGACGGTGCCAATGCTGTAGAACTGGATGTTCGCCTGAGTGCTGACAACCAGGTGCTTCTTTACCATGATCGCAGCTTGGCCCGGCTAACAGGCGATCGGCGAGAATTTGATTCACTCACTAGAGCAGAGTTGAGCAAAGTTGATGTCGGCAGCTGGTTTGGCGATGCCTTTCAAGACGAAAGGATTGCTGGTTTGGATGATGCTTTGGCGCTAGTGCGAGGACGCGCAGGCTTAATGATTGACATGAAGCCCTCGCCTGGCGACGAAGAGAGACTCGCTCGCGCCGTATTAGCAACCCTTGAGGCAGAAAGTGACATTCGCTATCGCTGCTGGGCAACCCAGGATAACGCGCTCAATGCGAACGCGAACTGCGGGTTTCCAAATGTATTCCTGGAAATGCGCATGGCGACCATGTCACCCAGTATGGTGACTTATTTAAAACAGCAAGCCCCCGAATTACGCATTACCTTACTCGCCCAACTGATCTTGGCTGGCACACTGGATCGACGCCAATTCGATGCTTTAGGCCTGCGTCATAACCGTATCACACAACAAGAAATTCGATTGGCGGCGCTTTATAACTACGAAATACATGCCTGGACAGTGAATGACCGAACGCGCATGTCGGCACTGATTGATCTTGGGGTTGATGCGATAATCACTGACTATCCAGACCGTTTGAGCGAGCTAATAGAAGACCGCCGTGCGCTGAGCGACGGCGGCCTAATGCTGGTAAAACTGCGCAACTGGCTACGCCAATAGCAAAAATCTCTTTATGATTCCAAGTCGCCCGGCCAATG
>NZ_JABUZF010000136.1:0-1227 GCF_014897885.1 Halomonas sp. 3D7M
AAAACTTTATGCAGAAAGCGGGCGCACACCGTATTGCTGCTGAGCTAGGTGTGGCGATTGTTTGCCCCGATACCAGCCCACGCGGCACCGATCTGCCCGGTGAGCATGAAAGTTACGATCTAGGATCGGGTGCGGGTTTTTATGTGAACGCCACTCAAGCCCCCTGGAAATCGAATTACCGCATGTATGACTACGTGATTGAAGAGCTGCCTTCGGTGGTGCGTCAGCACTTCCCAGTGAACGGGCGTGAGTCGATCAGTGGTCACTCCATGGGCGGTCACGGCGCATTAATCCTAGCGTTGCGACACCCTGGCCGGTTCCGTTCGGTTTCCGCTTTTGCGCCTATTGTTAACCCCATGAACTGTCCTTGGGGGCAAAACGCATTTACCAGCTATTTAGGTGACGACCAGTCGCGTTGGCGCCAGTATGATGCTTGTGAGCTGGTCGCTAATGGTGCCTCTCGTCAACGGCTATTTATCGATCAAGGCGAGGCCGACCAGTTCCTGGATGAGCAACTGATGCCAGAGCGTTTGGAAGCAGTGTGTGAAGCGCATGATCACCCACTGACGTTGCGCCGCCAGCCAGGTTACGATCATAGCTACTTCTTTATCGCCTCGTTCATTGAGGAGCATATGCGCTATCATGCAGAACACCTCATGAAGCGCTAAGGATATCGAAATGCTCAATCGCGCGTTGCGCCGTTTTCTTGGTTTGATATGGCGTCTTATTTGGCGTGGCGCGCTGGTTTTTATTGTCCTCTCAATTGCGCTGGTTTTACTATTTCGTTTTGTGCCACCTCCTGGCTCAATGGTGATGGTAGAGCGCAAAATTCAAAGCTGGATAAACAGCGAACCTATCGATATTCAACGCCAATGGAGAAGCTGGGAAAATCTATCCAGCAATGCCAAATTGGCGGTGATCGCTGCTGAAGACCAGCGCTTTCCTCAGCATCGTGGTTTTGATTTAGTGGAGCTGAAGCGTGCCCTGAAGGCCAGTCTTGATGGCGAACGGTTGCGGGGGGCCAGCACGCTCAGCCAGCAAACAGCCAAGAATGTTTTTTTATGGAGCGGCCGTAGCTGGGCCCGTAAGGGGCTAGAAGCATGGTTTACATTGCTAATCGAACTGCTGTGGAGCAAGCAACGCATACTGGAAGTGTATTTAAACGTCGCTGAGTGGGATACGGGAGTATTTGGACTAGAAGCGGCGGCGGGGCACTATTTTGGCGCT
>NZ_JABUZF010000136.1:1262-4216 GCF_014897885.1 Halomonas sp. 3D7M
TGCATTAACCGAACGGCAAGCAAGCCTGCTAGCGGCTATTCTTCCCAGTCCGCGTACCCGCAGCGCGTCACGCCCAGACGCTCAGGTAGAGCGCCGCAGCCAGTGGATTCTTCAGCAAATGCGTAATCTAGGCGGTGTGCGTTACTTGGAGCGCTTGTAGCGCTTTAAGCCTCCCCTTTGTTGCTAGGCTTGCGTACCACCATGACTACCCCCGCAATGGCAATGACCATACCTGCCAGTCCGAGCAGGGGCAGGCGTTCGTCGAAAAGCCACCATGCTTGTAGCGCAGTCACGGGTGGCACCAGATAAAACAGGCTGGCAACGCGGGATGCTTCGCCCTTTTTAATCAACACCATTAATAGCAGGATGGCGGCGATAGACAGAATAAGTACTAGCCAGCCAAGAGTGAGCACAAACGTTATGCTCCATTCGACCTGGCGAGTTTCAAACAGCAGTGCTCCCATGCCCAGTAGCATGCCTGCCGCTATGTATTGAATAACCGCCCCGGAAAGAAGTGGCATGCTGGTGCAGTAGCGTTTCTGATAAAGCGTCCCCAATGAAATTCCCACCAAGGCGGCCATCACGCTAACCAAAGCGCCAAGACCAAAGCCAGCAAAAAGTGAGGTGCCGAACTCTAGCTTGCTGCCCAACACCAGACAGATACCCACAAGGCCAAGCAGTAGCCCCAGCCACTGGCGGGGGGTTAAGCGTTCCCCCAGCAGCGGGCCCGCACAGGCTGCGGTTAGCAGCGGCTGTAGGCCAACCAATAGCGCTGCCAGCCCAGCAGGCATGCCCAGGTAGATACCGTAAAAAACCCCACCTAAATAAGTGCCATGTACCAAAAGCCCTGAAACGCCTATATGCAGCCAAAGCGCTGGCGATGAAGGCCATGCTATGCGCATTAGCAACGTCAGTGGAGCAAGCAACATGAGGGTGAGCATGAAACGAATAAACAAAAAGGTAAAAGGTTCTGCGTAGGGCAGACCAAATTTTGCGCCAATGAACCCCGTGCTCCAGAGCAAAACAAATAATCCAGGCATGGCGGCAAGGCCTAAGGAAGCCATGTTTACATTTTTTAAGTTATTGATAGTGTTGGACATAGTTCCTCGGCGTGGGCCCTTTTTGTTTAGTTTTGCGTTGCTTAAACTTTCATTCTGTTACTAACTTTTACATAAAAAGTTGAACCTGTGTCTGAACAGCGCGTCACACGGTGCACATTCATAACGCGCCAATGAGGTTTCTTACTATGCAACGTATGACTGCTCTGTTCTCTGCTGCTCTTCTCGCTACTGGTCTTATGGCTGGCACCGCTCATGCACAGCAAGCCCAAGACCCCGCCCAGGATCCGATGGCTACCCAGCAAGCGCCCGCTCAGGATTTCTCTGATGAGCAGCTACAGCAGTTCGCCGATGCTTCTCAAGAAATCGCCGTGATCTCTCAAGAGTACACACAGCGTCTGCAGGAAGCAGAAGATGAAAACACCCAACAGGAAGTTCGCGCTGAAGCCAACGACCGCATGATCGAAGTCGTTGAAGATAGCGGTCTAGATGTTGATACCTTTAACGCCATTGGTCAGTCAATCCAGCAAGACCCTGAAATGATGCAGCGTGTTCAGGAAATGGCTAACCAGTCATAATTAGTTCCAGTCAGATAGTGTTGTGGATAGTGACAGATTTTCCTTAACCTGCGAAGTATTCTGTCCTCCTACTGCCAGTCTGTTAGTGCACAAAACCCAGCGTTTTTCGCTGGGTTTTTTTGCTTTTGTTCACTCTCATTTGTGACTGAAGGGTTTACGGTACACGCTATCCAAGACAAACTTCATCTATTGATGATGCTGCCGCGCCAAGTGCAGGAGATCGCATGGATGTTGAACTGTTAGAAATACGCCAGCATATGGGGCAGTTTCCCCCGTTCGATGGTTTATCGGATGCATTGCTAGACGCCATAGCTGAGCAAGTAGAAGTGCGCTATTTCAAAACCGGTAGCGACATTTTAGAGCTCAACGATATGCTTGATGAGTTGTGCTTTATCCGTAGCGGTGCCGTTGAGGTTTATCGTCGTCAGGGCGAGCTATATAACCGCTTGGGTGAAGGGGATATCTTTGGCCACTTTAGCCTGCTTCGAAACCATAAAGTGCGCTTTCCAGCCAAAGCGATCGAAGACACGCTGATTTACTTTATTCCCAACGCCGTCTTTCAGCGGTTATGTGAAGAAGATGACGATTTTGCTGACTTTGTTGAACTCGAACGCCCCCGTTTAGAAACCGCAGCAGAGCAGCAGAAAAAATCTAACGACATGATGGTCACGCGAATACGCAAATTGGTGACGCGTTATCCCGTCATGGTTGAGTCCACGACTACCGTCCAGCAAGCCGCTAAGCAAGTGAACGAGGCTCAAGCGTCGGCGGTGCTAGTAATTAATGAAGGCAGTGATAATCCGCGTTACAGCTTCCAGGACAGCGAAGGCAAAACCTGGCAAATGTGCGGTATTCTGACGGACAGTGACTTCCGTACCCGCATTGTAGCTGAAGGGCTGTCAGCGCAAACGGCCATTGGCGAGGTTGTTTCCGAACGGTTAATTACCATTCAGTCGGATGCGTCGGTTTACGAAGCCATGCTGACGATGCTGCGTAACAATGTTCACCACTTACCGGTGCTTTACCGCCAGCGTCCGGTTGGGGTTGTTCACCTCTCCGATATTATTCGTTACGAGACGCAAAGTGGGCTGTACCTAGTAAGCAATATTTTCAACCAGTCTAGCGCCCAGGGCTTAGCCAAACTTGCGCCAGATGTGCGCGCAGCTTTTGTAAGAATGGTGCAAGAAGGTGCTAATTCGCAGATGGTGGGGAGTGCCCTGTCGACCATTGGGCGTAGTTTTACGCGGCGACTGCTAGAGCTTGCCGAAGAAGCGCTGGGGCCACCGCCGGTACCTTACTGCTTTATGGTTAACGGCTC
>NZ_JABUZF010000136.1:4263-7447 GCF_014897885.1 Halomonas sp. 3D7M
CACTGACCAGGATAATGCACTGGTCTTGTCAGACGACTTCAATCCCGACGAGCATGACGACTACTTCCACGCGTTAGCTGCCTTTGTTAGCGATGGCTTAGATGCCTGCGGTTATACCTACTGTAAAGGCGATGTGATGGCGACTAACCGCCAGTGGCGTCAGCCGTTGCATGTTTGGAAGCGCTATTTCCAAGATTGGATGGCGAACCCAACCCCTGAACGACTACTCCATAGTTCGATTTTCTTCGATTTAGACAGCATTTACGGCGAAGACCATTTTGTTGAAGCACTCCAGGATTTGATTGCCCAAACGGCGCCCCAGTCGCCACTGTTTTTGGCGGCCATGGCCCGTAATGCGCTGAATCGAACACCGCCGCTTGGGTTCTTCCGCACGTTTGTGATGGAAAAAGATGGCAAACATAACAACTCAATCAACCTAAAGCGGCGTGGTACTGCTCCGATGGTTGATCTTATTCGGGTACATGCGCTGGCCTGTGGGTCTAAAGCGCAAAACTCGTTCCAGCGCTTAAACGATATTAGCAATACTCAGCTACTGGCGACGGGCGTTAGCGACAAACTGAGCTATGCGCTGGAGTTTTTATGCATGTCGCGGATTCGTCATCAAGTGATTGACCTACAGGAAGACCGTTTCCCCGATAACAATATCGAACCGGAGAATGTTGAGGATAGCGAGCGCCACACGCTTAAAGATGCTTTCCAAGTACTCAACAACGCGCAAAAATTCTTAAAGTTCCGCTACCCAATACCCACTCAGCGGCAGGGGCGATAATATGCGTGGAATTCGGCCCCGCCAAAAAGTAGTTCAAGCTAACTGGATAGGCTATATGGCTGAGCGTGCCGAAAAGACCCATGATGGTGCGCTTAGGGAATTTTTCGCAACACCGCTACCTAGTCCGGATACGCCTATCGCGCAAGTGCCGATGGTTGCGTTAGATATGGAAACAACCGGTTTGGACGAGCGGCGTCATGCGATTGTCAGCATTGGGGTGGTGCCTTTCACACTGGATCGCATTCCGCTTGCTCAGCGTCGCTACTGGGTAGTGAAACCCTCGCGACCCTTAGATGAGGCGTCCATTGCTTACCATCACATCACTCATTCTGAAATCGCCACTGCCCCGGACTTTGATGCCGTGCTGGATGAGCTCCTAGCGGTGCTGGCAGGGCGACTTGTGGTGGTACATTTTCGCAACATCGAACGCCCGTTTCTTGATGCTGCCGTAAAGGCACGACGGGGAGACGGGGTGATGTTCCCGATGATCGATACGATGTCGCTTGAAGCGCGCATGCATCGACAAACGTTATGGGCACGGTTTCGCCGTTGGTTAGGGCGTCCGCCTGTTTCGATTCGTTTAAATGCCAGTCGAGAACGCTATGGCCTGCCTGTCTATCAAGGACATCACGCGCTGGTTGATGCATTGGCGACAGCCGAACTGTTACAAGCGCAGATCAGTCATCACTACACGCCTGAGACGCAGTTGAAAGATATTTGGGTTTGAGCAGTGCAGCGTTATTTAACGCAAACGGGCAGCCATTTGGCTGCCCGTTTGCGATTCGGTGCAATGGTTAGCGATTCACATCATACCGCTTTAGGCTCGCTCATCAGCCCTTTGATAATGGCATAACATGCCACCAGCAAGATGATGGTGAACGGGAAACCGGTAGAAACCGCCATAGTTTGCAGTGCGGTCAGACCACCGCCAAGCAGCAACGCAATTGCGATAGCCCCTTCGATAATCGCCCAGAACACGCGCTGAGGCTTCGGTGCATCCACCTTGCCGCCTGCAGTAATTGAGTCGATAACCAGTGAGCCTGAGTCAGAAGAGGTCACAAAGAAAATAATGACCAGTAGAATCGCAACAAACGAGGTGATTTGTGACAGCGGTAGTTGTTCAAGCATGATGAACAGCTGCAGATCCACACCGGCGTCGCGCACGGCTTCAATGCCTTCGCTAACGTACTGATCAATGGCGGTGCCGCCAAAGGTGGTCATCCACAGTACCGATACCACGGAGGGTACAATCAGTACCGAGACTAAGAATTCACGAACGGTGCGGCCACGAGAAACCCGTGCGATAAACATACCTACGTACGGGGACCAGGAGATCCACCAAGCCCAGTAGAAGGCCGTCCAGCCTTGGCTAAAGTTCGCATCTTCACGGCCAAACGGATTCGATAGAGCCGGCAGGTTAACGGCGTAGCTAATTAGGTTTTCAAAGAAGCCTGTCGCAATAAGCAGTGTTGGACCCACGGCAATAACGAAGAACAGCAGCAAAGCCGCCATGGCGATGTTGACTTTTGAAAGCAACTGAACGCCTTTGTCGACACCGGCCATAACCGACCCGATAGCAATAATCGTGATGCCGATGATGAGCAGAATCATCGTGATATCGCTTTCTGGTGCGCCAAACAAGTAGGTTAACCCTGCCGCTGCTTGAGTCGCCCCCAAACCAAGCGATGTCGCTAGGCCAAACAGCGTGGCAAAGACCGCCAGAATGTCGATTAAATGCCCCGGCCAACCCCAGACGCGCTCACCCAGAATTGGGTAGAATACCGAGCGCATAGACAGCGGTAGCCCTTTGTTGAACGAAAATAAGGCAAGTGACAGCGCTACTACTGCGTAAATCGCCCAGGGGTGAAGGCCCCAATGAAAGATAGTCGCTGCCATACCCAGCGCAGCTGCGCCTGCAGCATCGCCCTCCGCACCCGCTAATGGTGCCCAGCTACCTCCATCAAAAGAGGTACCAAAGTGGGTCAATGGCTCGTTAACGCCAAAGAACATCAGGCCGATGCCCATGCCCGCAGCAAATAGCATTGAAAACCAGCCCACATAGGTAAAATCGGGCTTTGCATCAGCGCCGCCGATGCGAATTTTACCGAGTGGCGAAACAATTAACCCAAGACACAGAATAACGAAAACATTGGCGGCAAGTATAAAGAACCACGCTAAATTACCGGTCAAGAAACTAAAAATGGCGTCATACACCGGTGCGATAGTGTCTTGTAGCGCGAGGGTTAATACGACAAACAGAAGCACCACAATCGATGAAATGGTGAACACCTTGCCATGTAGATCAAGGCTCACCCCCATCCTGGTGGTAGTGATGTTGTCTTGACCGATAACGTAATCGGTATCTATTAGATTCGCTGGGCCGTCAGGGGCGGG
>NZ_JABUZF010000136.1:7499-10171 GCF_014897885.1 Halomonas sp. 3D7M
TTCAGGTGGTCGATTTTGCGGTTTTTTATCCACAAATTTGCTCCCATCATTATTAAAAGTGCGCGCTGTTAAGCGCGAGTTGTCAACGCATTGCTTCTACAACGCAAGAGCGCGTTTATTGGGTCACTCGAATCAGGAAAACGGAGACGTCTGTGTGGGTGGCTACTTTGCCGCCATGGGACGGCATAATAATGTCCAGGTGGCGGGGTAAATGTGTTGCCATTACCACCAAATCAGCCCCCGTTTCCTCCACTGCATCAACAAGCTGCTTGTCCACATTAGCAATGGGATCCGTCGAGCTGTAAACCCTAATACTTACCGGTTGACCGTGCACTTTATGTCGCTCGTGGGCAAAAGCTTCAAGTTTTTGCTCGTACTCTTGGGGAGTGCGGGCAACGCTTGTAGGTGTATTTGCGGTAACGCCAACGTAGATGATATGAGCGTCATATCGCTTAGCAATGTCTGCCACTACGCTTAAGGCAGGCTCCAGTAGCTCTAGATGAGCAAGATCGACTGGTACCATAATGTTCTTAAACACAGTACGCTCCTCATATGGCTCCATTTAGCATGGGTTTACCGTACTAATTAAAGCTATATTGTTGTTTGAAAACAGTGGGTTTAAACAAATGAGCTGAAGCGAAGTGCAACTTCAGCTCATTAATCATTCTACTAATAAACTGGATTTAGCCAAGACAACATTAGTTACTTAGCCACAGCTCGACTACATCTTGATTATCTTCAACCCACTGCTTAGCATTTTCGTAGGGGTCGCTGCCATCTTCCTGGTTCATCAGCATGACCTCACCCATCTGCTCGGGCGTCCACTCGAAGGCGTCAAGGATGGCGTAGGCTTCTGGCATGTCATCTTTTAGGTCTTGGCGCACCACCGTGTGAATCTGCTCAGCACCGCCATAGACATTTTCCGGGTCTTCGAGGTATTTCAGGTCGAAGCGGGCAAACATCCAGTGTGGTGTCCAGCCAGTCACCACAACATCTTCCTCATTGTTAATCGCGCTTGAAAGCGCTGCGGTCATGGTGGCACCGCTACCGCTACGCAGGCGCAGCCCGAGGTCATAGGTATCCACGACCTCTTCGGACAGCGCCATTAGGCCTGCACCGGGGTCAATACCAATGATCTCGCCGTTAAAGCTGTCGGCGTTGTCGTTTAGGTCGGCAATAGAATCGACATCTGTATAAGCCGGTACTACCAATCCCAGCTTGGTGCCATCCAAGTTCATGCCGAGATCTTCAATATTGTCACCTACACGCTCCATGTAGTCAGCGTGAGTCGTGGGTAGCCAAGCGGCGACGATGGCATCGGCGTCGCCAGTGGAAAGTGCCTGGAACATAGCGGCGGCAGAAAGTGACGTTAGTTCAACATCGAAACCAGCTTGCTCTAATACAGCAGCGACGACGTTGGTAGAGGCTACTTCAGACGACCATTCAACATAGGCAAGGTTGATAGTGCCCTGGTCTTGGGCGTGGGCCAGACTTCCAGCGGCAATGCCAGTGCCAGCAATGAGGGCTAATGAGGCGAGGCGGATCCGGTGATTCAACGTACGAGTTTTCATTCACTTGCTCCTTGGGGAAACAGTTGTTGGCAGTTATCAATAGGGTGAGTAAGCGCCACAACCGTAGTAAGTATGCTATCAGATGCACTTAAATTAAGAATTCGAAGATACGACCAGCATGCACATGTAAAAAGCGTTCATCAAGAAGACCGGTCAACGCAGTGTGATTGTCTGCGTGACCTTTCATAGCTTGGTTCACTGTGAGCGGCGCGTTTTCCGTAGTGACTGAGTTAAACGGTCAAGTAGCATGGCCAGAATGACCACGGCAATACCCGCTTCAAAGCCATCACCGGGGCGTAGTCGCTGAATAGCGCGCCACACTTCGCTACCCAGGCCATCTGCACCAATCATAGCGGCGATAACCACCATCGAAAGTGCCAGCATAATGGTCTGGTTAATACCCGCCATCACCGTAGGTAGCGAGAGCGGAAGCTGAACTTTGAAAAGTTTTTGGCTGCGCGTTGCGCCATAGGCATCGGCGGCTTCAATAAGCTCAACCGGCACCTGGCGGATACCTAACGTTGTGAAGCGAATCGCCGGCGGCATCGAGAAAATTACCGTTGCAAAAATGGCGGATACAGAACCAATGCCGAAAAACGGAATGGCTGGTATCAGGTAAACAAAGGCAGGCATGGTCTGCATAAAGTCCAATATCGGCATGATCAATCGGTACAGCCGATTAGACAATGCCGCAGCAATGCCGACAGGCAATGCGATAACCACGGCAACCAGGGTTGCGAAAACCACCAGCGTGAGCGTCTCAATCATCGGGTTCCAGAGACCCAGATTCCAAATCAAGGCTAGCCCGGCGACTGAACCAATCGCTAAGCGAGCACCCGCTAGCTTCCAGCAGAGTAGGGCGATTAACCCAAGTAGCGCCCACTCAGGTAGCCACATCAAGCTATCGTTCAAAACATCAATGCCGGTTTGAGTAAAGCGGGAAATTGCCCGGGTGACGGCTGAATATTCGCTGGTCAACCAGGTCAGGCCACTTTCGATCCAATCGCCAAGGGGGATGCTTGGAATATCCATTACTGTTCTCCTGCCCGTGCTAATTCATCCAGTACTGCGCCCTTCACAACGACGCCTAGCAACCGCCGC
>NZ_JABUZF010000136.1:10177-11543 GCF_014897885.1 Halomonas sp. 3D7M
CGACGCCTAGCACCCGCCGCTGCTCGTCAATGACGGCGATGGGAAAGCTTTTATCGCTAAACATAGCGAACAGGTTTTGCAGGGGTTCCTCTGGGGGGACTTTGCGGAAGTCTTGAGTCAGGTGATCAATAATAGTATCTGACTTGGCATCAATCGCCTTGCTCGCCTCATCGGCCTCTAACAGGCCGATGAGGCGGCGGTCACGATCAGTGACATAAATTGAATCAATACTGTGGTCACGCATACGATGTAGTGCAGTGCGCGGGCCGTCGCTTTCGCGGGCGGTAGAGCGCACGGGGCGCATGGCGCTCTCGGCGGTTAATACACGCGAACGATCGACACCTTCGATAAAGCGGCGCACATAGTCATCAGCAGGTTGGGTTAATATTTCTTCAGGTGTACCAATCTGAACGACTTCGCCATCTTTAAGCAGCACGATGCGATCACCAATATTGAGCGCTTCATCTAAATCATGGGTAATGAAGACGGTTGTTTTCTGCATTTTAGATTGCAGTTGCAACAGCTCTTGCTGCATATCCTTGCGGATTAAAGGATCCAGCGCTGAAAAGGCTTCATCCATTAATAGCACGGTGGAATCATTCGCCAGGGCGCGGGCTAGGCCGACACGCTGTTGCATACCACCGGAAAGCTGATTCGGATAAGCCTCTTCCCAGCCATCTAGCCCCACTTGGGTTAGCGCGTTTTGGGCAATTTGCTTACGCTCAGCTTTATCGACACCGCGGATTTCAAGCCCGAACTCGGCGTTTTGGCGTACAGTGCGGTGTGGGAATAACGCAAAATTTTGAAAAACCATAGAAAAATGGCGGCGGCGACACTCCAACAGAGCCTTTTCGCTTAACGTGGGAATATTCTCGCCATCAATGATTATTTCGCCTTCGGTGGTATCAATCAGGCGGTTCAAGCACCGAATTAACGTTGACTTGCCAGAACCAGAAAGCCCCATAATGACGAGCAGTTCGCCTTCATACACATCGAATGAGATGTTTGAAAGACCTAACGTTTGGCCAGTTTTCTCAAGAATTTCAGGGCGTTTTAAACCCTGGTCACGAAGCTCAAGGGCTTTTTTCGGCTGCTTGCCAAATACCTTGCTTAAGCCGCGAACCTGAATTTTGACAGGGCGTGTCTCGTCCATCAGCGGTGCCTTTTGCGTGAATGAGCAGCCTTGTGTCGTTGCTCAGCTCGCTTTCCGATACCAGATGGCTTTCCCTGCAAACAGCGACACAAAACGGTTCATAATTAGAATTTAAGTTTTAACTTGGTTATTTATTAATATTTATTATACATAAGTGGGCAGGGTGTGTCACAACGCCTCCTCCGCTAAGCGTCAAAAGGTGTCACATGTGTC
>NZ_JABUZF010000132.1:0-1533 GCF_014897885.1 Halomonas sp. 3D7M
AGGAAAGCCAATTCCCTGGCTCGGCACTCCTTCTACTAACAGGCCCGCCAGCTCACCCACCAGCGGCATATGACTGACGAGCATAATCGGGGCATCTGCAGATTGATTTAGCAGCCATTCACTGACATCACCAGGTGAATCTTCCGGGGTAATAAACGCCAATGTATTAAGTTGCACACCCAAAGCATCACAGATCCGCTGAGCTGTCTGCTGAGCTCGTACAAAAGGGCTGGCATAAATCGTGGGGGAAGATAGTTCACCCTGCTCAATACGCATGGCCAGCCAGCGGGCCATTTTTTCGGCTTCAAGCTCACCACGAGGCGTTAATCGGCGCGATTGATCGGGAAACCCCGATGCAGCCTCACCATGGCGCATAACTAGCACACTAGGCATTCCTGCCTCCATTTTCACGGTGGGCTTGCTGAACAGCCTCACGAGGCAGAATAAATTCCACATCACTGCTTTGCTCGCCCATCATCAGAGTGCGTGCCATCTCCTGAGCCGGAACACCTTCAAACAGCACGCGATTCAGGCCCTCAGCCAGCGGCATATAAACACCCATTTCACGCGCTTTAGCGCAGACAAGCTTGACGGTATTTACCCCTTCAGCTACTTGACCTAATGCCGACACTGCCTCATCAAGACCTCGCCCTTCCCCCATGGCGTAGCCAACCCGATAGTTACGGGATAGATTTGAAGAGCAGGTAACGATTAAATCACCGACGCCAGCCAAGCCTAAAAACGTCATCGGGTTAGCACCCTGCGCAACTGCAAAGCGGCTCATTTCTGCTAGTGCTCGCGTCATCAGCATGCTGCGAGTGTTCTCCCCCATACCCAGCGCTGCCGCCATACCTGCGGCAATGGCGTAGATATTTTTAAGCGCCCCACCCAGCTCAACGCCATGACGATCATTACTGGCATAGACGCGAAAATAGCGACAGCCTAACGCTTGCTGCACCCGCGTTCTGGTAAGCGCATCGGCGCTGGCAATGACGGTGGCGGTCAACTGCTTATCAGCGATTTCGGACGCTAAATTAGGCCCCGCTATGACGCCGACGTGGGGAAACCCAGTTTCCTGCTCAAGCACCTGACTCATTAGCAAAAAGCTATCTTGCTCAATACCTTTGGTGGTGCTGACCAGAATTTGTTCCGGGGTTAACCAGGGTTTGGCAGCTTGAACAACACTGCGAAACGCTTTGGAAGGGATAGCAATCAGCACTAACTCAGCGTCTTCTAGCACCGATTGAAGATCGGTAGACGCGATGACGGCGGGATTAATTACATAATGTGGTAGATAGCGCCCATTGCGATGCTCGTGATTTATTTGCGTCACCAAAGCTTCATCGCGCATCCACTGGCGCACCTTTGCGCCATTATCTGCTGCAATACTCGCCAGAGCGGTACCAAAACTTCCGCCCCCCAGCACTGCGACATTCATCTGCTGCTCATCAGCCATGACGATATCCTGATCATTGGTCTCGTGCGTTTAGCGCTTACTTTATCATCATCTCTATTAAAACAAGCGGCCCGCTT
>NZ_JABUZF010000134.1:0-4962 GCF_014897885.1 Halomonas sp. 3D7M
AGTGACTTTTTCAGAGCTTCCTTAAGATTAGAGGCTATTTTTAGCTCAATTAATGAACAATTCCTGGTCGATAAATGCTTACGACCTTTTTCTACAGCTTCAACGCCACCAGCAGGCGCAGAAAACACAAAGCGATGCGGCGTGTTGTCTGTCGCTCTGGCTGGGATTGTTATTACTCCGCATCTGAAGGCCTCTTCTTAAGATCAACTTCAGCAACCTGTGTCTCTATCGTTTTATTACTAAGAAACACATCAATTTTGTGTAGGTTGGGTAGCTCTGCCAATAGGCATTTTTCAAGTTGATCGCGAATTTTTGCAATTTCTTTGTACTCCTGCCGTCCCACCTCAACTAAGTCTCCGGTTTTCTGAAATAATAAATGACAACGAAAAAACTCTCTATTGAGATCGATAGCCGCTTTTCTTGTCTCATCAGATATCCAAAACGAGTTATTCTGATTAGATGAATGTGCGGTGAATCGACTAAAATTTTCATAGTCCATAGAGAAAACTTGGTGGTATGTTCGCCTGTCTTCGGAATTCGTATCTTGAATCGCAGTTTTTAACGAATTCACCACAGCATAAAGCTCTTCATGTGCAAGTAAACGCTTATCAATGAGCTTTTCAAAGTATTTGTCTTTGTACCCTAAACGGGAAGTATAAATCGTCACTAGAGACGAAAGCACAGTCGCAACAATCGCGCTCGAAAGAATAACTCCTAAAATTTCCACTTAGCTTCCTCGAAAGTCATAACAGCGTATTAGCCAGCGCACTTTACAGATGAATGAACACGCTGGCACTTTTCCCAGTAAATGCAGACTGCCAGATTCTCCCAAACCTATAACCCTTTTGGCTATTAATTTCAATTAGGACGTATAGCCAAAATTCGCGCTCCTACTGCATTTCCAAAATGTCCGCTCAGGGTCGAACCCTGACTGTAAATTAACCTTAGCACATGACGAGCGTAAATTGAGCCATTCTTTGATCTCTACCTAATGGAGAATCATGCCATGAACGTTCCGACCGAAATCTCATTTACACCTTGGAATAAAGGCAAGTTGGTTGGGCAGAAGGCGCCTCTGCGCCTTCGTGATATTTGGGCCATACGTGTGCGCCTATAGCTGGCCAAAAAGACGAGAGACCTTGCACTCTTCAACTTAGCCATCGATAGCATGTGACCTCGTCAATTTACGGGTACGCGATATAGCTCATGGTGCGTGCATATTGAATCCATATATTTTCTATATTAATTTGATAAAATGACGTGGCCGATCGAGGGCATAACGCCAAAGCGCACTGGCGCACTTTAGTGCGTCCGAGTGGCGCGTTTTGTACGAATTACTACATTTGCAATTTGGATCTAACTCGTTCCCATTTTTGAGTTAGCTCTTCGTTCATATTTCTGAATACTTTAGTCGATAGCTTCACTGCGGCACTAGCTTTTGCAGCCTCGTATTCGGCAAAAGCATCCAGTACTCCCGCCTCAATCGTAGGACTATGGGTTTGGGAATGGCCAAGGTAGAGTGAATATAACGAGTCAAATACTCGCTCATTTCTTACCCTAAGAATCTCTAGCTTTATCCACCTGAATACTATCTCACTAGCAAAAAGTAGTTGGGATGCTGCCAACACCAGACCTAAGTCACTACCTCTATAAATGGCGACAAAAAGCCAAATTGCAGCATAGAGGAAAACTTTAATCCTTTCTTTAACGAGCATTCGTTCACAAATATGCTTTCCGAAAAAGGAATTCTCCATCAAGTTAGCACCCAGTTTCAATACATTTGGATCCAATTTGTTATTGTAGTATTTATTAGTCTCCTCAAAACTTAAAGGGACTGCTAGAGAATTGGATAGAAGCTGCCTTCTCCTTTGCCGCTCAGCAAAGGGAATAAAGTAGTATGAGTTTGCACTGACGACAAACGCATACAATAATACGGAAACAATGAATACTACAGGAACTGTGGACGAAAGAAGCACCTGCTCTTTCGTCAAGAAAGGAATTGAAATAGACAGCATGGCACCAATGTAGAAAAGAATATTTGACAAATAATCAAGATTCTTTACCGGCTTATAATACTTATCTACTTCGTCAACTCTTTGATCTAGTTCAGTCATAGTAATAATAGCTCGGAAATTTCCCAAAAAACACCTTGTCCCACCAGTCAAATGCTTCACTAATATTTCCAGACATCTCAGCATCCCGGGCTTTTTGAGAACGAGCTTTAGCAGTTCTCAGTTTGGATAAAGCCGTTTCCTTATTTGCGGAACTCTTACAAGGGTATATTAATCCGGATATGCCTTTTGGATCCCTTATTGGAGCTAGATTGCAGTCATATAGTTTTTTTAGCACCGAATTAACATCAATCTCATAGAGTATAGATGACTCAGCTTCCATAAGTTTAGTAATTCGAAGCTCTAGGTAAAAAGAGGATATAGGGACGTTATTATAGTATTTCCATGCTTTGACGAACCTTATTAGGGGCTTTAGCCTCTTATTAAGCCTGTTATTTTGCAGGGCAACATAAGAGTTATGAGTGCTAGGGCTTGATTCTATCCAACCACCGTTTCCATCTGGTATATCATATACGTTTTTTTCTTCACTACTTCGGTATAAATAATCCGCTGGGATTACCTCAGCGGTATCCCAGGAGCCAGCCCCAAAATCTAAAACTACGGCCGGAGAATCTACGTACACTCTAGTATTTGGGAAGCGATCTTGTAGACACTCTTTGACTTCCCGCAACGAGACTGAAGAATTTTTTTTGAGCTTATTGCGTGGAATAGAGGCAAAAAAGTCGGCGTCGCTATGCCCTGATATACTAGTTCCATTATTTGCAGATCCTGAATAAAAAAGGCTTTTTAAATCATAATATACCTGCAATCTACTAGTAATCGACGACTTGTGAGATGAGGCTTTGCCTGATTCATAGGACCTTGGTGTCAATGCACTATGGAAGTCCCTAAATCCCCTATTTACACTACGTAAAGGCACTAATGTTCTCCTTGGTATACCTCAAATTCTAACGCCAGCCAGCATGCGCGGCTACGTAATGAAGGCGAAGCCGCAATGTAGTAGCCGCCGCCGTGACTGGCCTTGTTAGCCATTTTCCCCTCATAGCAGCTCAGCCATCGTCTTCAACAAGTACCGCTGCAGCAATTTTTTTGGCGATATCTTCAACTGAGTCGTGCTGGGTAGTAAAACCTGCCAAGTCGGGCAGTATCCCACTGTACTGCTTAACATCATCGAAGGTTACATTGTGCAAAACAGGAATAAGCGTACTCTTATTTAACAGTGCGCCAAGCTCCCTTTCAGTCCAAAACCTACCTGTCAAATATGCAGGGGTAAGGACTGTAACCCCTGAACGCGCCTTCCTCAGTCCCGCATCCATTTGTAGTGATTGGCTGCGACCTGGAATAATTGCGACCTCATCAAACCATACGGCCACGCCCAAACTTTCAAGCTCATCTCGAAGCTGTGAGGCAACTTCAGCCCCGTCAATTCGAGCATAGCTGAGGAAAGAGTCATATTCGCGAGGGTCTAGTGAGGCAACTGCTTCATGTACTTTATCTGCAAGTTGGCGCTCTGTCTCGGAGTATCTAACGGGGCTTGAAGCGGTCCGTAATTGCCTATTTAAGTCAGCTATAACCTTACGGTTATGAGCGTCTGCTTTTTGATTGTGTTGCCGCACGCTCCTATTGTGATCGGAAACTACTTTACGATTATGTGCATCAACCTTTCGGTTGTAGTCATCGATGACTTTCTTATTGGCGCGATTGACTCTATCAACATCACGCTTAACCTGCTGCTGAGCTTTACGCTGCGCCTCTCGTATTTTTCGCTTTAGCTCATTCGGGTTGAGTTTTGCCATAGTAAAAGCTCCCTTGCAGAGGTCTATAGTGTCTGGCTAACAGGTATTACACTGCCCATCCTACGATTGGATAAACGTGCTGGCACTTTTTTCCGGCAAATGCAGCTTGCCAGATTATCCCAAGCCCATGATTCTTATAGCTATTAATTTAAATTTGGCAATATAGCCAAAATTCGCGCTCCTGCTGAACTTCCTGGAATGTCCGCTTGGGGTCGAAAACGTACTTCTAGCAAGGTTTCTGACCGCAATAACCGACTCCGCTTACGTTTATTCAACAACCTGCAGCTATCAAAATATAATTAGCCTAAAAGCTAGCAGATAATGATTGCTGCCGTCATTAGAAATTAGTCGTCTAGCTCTGGTTTCACTATGGACAGGCGCGTGATGCCGCCACTTATTGTGAATACCGGCCTTCCTGATCATGGTTAATTCGTCGGCTTCCTGACAGTCTAAAATCACCAACCGCCTATTTCGCAGGCCGCTTATTATGCAGGTCGTTTGGCCAGCAGTGCCCAAATACCCGCCGAAGAAAGTAACGTTCCGCCCACAATATTGAAACGGCGCTGGGCGCGGCGTGAGGCAAGCATTTTGCGCACGGATGAGGCAAACACCGCGTAAAGCGTGGCATTGAGTGTCGCTAACGCCACGAACGTGACTGCCAAAATCCACAACTGCTGCCCCGCATTAGCGCCAGGGCTAACAAATTGCGGCAAAAAGGCGACGAAGAAGATGATGCCCTTGGGGTTCAGTGCCGTTACCAAATAGGTATTGGTGAACAGCTTCCAGCGCGACCCTGATACCGCAGGTGTTACCGGCTGAACCGACGATATCCCGGCACGCAACAGCTTAATACCCATATAGAGCAGGTATAAACCGCCGATCCATTTGATAACGGTGAACCAAAACGCCGAAGCGGCCAACACAGCTCCCAAGCCAAGTAGCGAAAAAATCAGCGCCGTGGAATCGCCTAATGCCACCGCAGCGACAAGCGGAATATTAGCGCGTCGGCCTTGGGCGATGGTGTAGCTGACAACCGTCAAAATCGTCGGCCCAGGAATAGCGAGCAAGGCCACGGATGCAAGCGCAAAGGCAAA
>NZ_JABUZF010000134.1:5039-17986 GCF_014897885.1 Halomonas sp. 3D7M
CCTCGGTAGGCTGGAGTACCCCATTAGCAACGCCCTCTGAGATCCCCACTGTTTTGACGATGTGAGCTCCCCTGGTGGTCGAGCTCGAACCGCCCTTTTAACTAAATAAATATAAAACGTTGACGAAATATAAAAATGTAGATATTTTTTAAGCGTAGGTTATTTATTCAGTCGGTTCTTTTTCACCCTTTTGCTAAAGAGAGGCGTCCAATGAACGCTCCAGCCACTATCCCCGCACAGCAGCATCATGGTTTCACCCTTGGCCGCTCACCGCAGTCGGACCGCTTACTGCAACTGAGCTTCCCTAAGGAAACAGTGAAAGCGTTTCTTGACGCCGTGTCGGAATGGCCGGTTCAGGCACTGGAATATAAGTCTTTCCTGCGTTTTCGAGTGGCTAAGATTCTTGATGATCTGTGTAAGAACACCTTGCAGCCGGTGTTGATCGATACCATGGTGGATCGGGATACGGGAGCGTTTCTGGTGACGCCAGAGGGGCTGGATCAGGTTGAGCAGGCTGACGACATGGTGATATTCGCCACGGCAGTGTCTCACCTGATGGGACGCTCTAATTACGACGCCATGAGCGGCCAGTACTATGCGCGTTTTGTGGTGAAGAACGTCGATAACTCAGACAGCTACCTACGTAAGACGCACCGATACCTACGTCAGCCGCACCGCGTGATGGAGCTGCATAACGACGGCACGTTCGTGGAGCAGGACACCGACTACGTGCTGATGATGAAAGTTGACGAACAGAACATGCAAGGCGGCAACTCGTTACTGTTGCACCTCGATGACTGGGAAGGGTTAGACAGTTTCTACTCTCACCCACTGGCGCGTCGTGACATGCGCTGGACCGCGCCACCCAGCAAGAATGTTGATCGCGATATCTACCACCCCGTGTTCGATGTGGACACTGAGGGTCGTCCGATCATGGCCTACATTGACCAGTTCGTTCAGCCGAAGAACTTTGAAGAAGGCAACTGGCTAGCCAATCTTTCTGATTCGCTGGAAGGTAGCCAACATCAGCTATCGGTTCCGGTCGCCACTGGCAGCTTCCTGCTGATTAACAATCACTTCTGGCTGCATGGTCGCGATCGCTTCACCCCGCACCCTGACCTGCGTCGTGAGTTGATGCGTCAGCGTGGCTATTTCACCCATGCCAAAACACTACGTCAGCCGCGTCAGGTATAATCATTTAGAATAAGCTGGCCACCGCCATGACGGTGGCCATTTTCCCTTGGCTACCGAGACGCCTATGTACGACTACATTATTATCGGGGGCGGCATTCTTGGGCTGTCGACTGCCATGCAGCTGATCCGCGCCTATCCTGACAAGAAGATGCTGCTGGTTGAGAAAGAGGATGGCCCTGCCCGCCATCAAACAGGCCACAACAGTGGCGTGATTCATGCAGGGGTTTATTACACGCCCGGCAGCTTAAAGGCGCGTTTTTGTTTAGAGGGAAACCTCGCCACCAAGGCGTTTTGTGACGAACATAGCATTGCCTACGACGAATGCGGCAAGCTGCTGGTCGCCACGAATGACCTCGAACTCCAGCGTATGAAAGCACTGTGGGAACGCACGGAGGCTAATGGCCTGGAGCGGTATTGGTTGACGGCGGAAGAACTGCACGAACGTGAGCCTAACATCACGGGCGTCGGCGGTATCTTTGTCCCCTCCAGCGGTATCGTCAATTATGCTGAAGTGGCTGCCGCCATGGGCCGCGAATTCGAAGCCGCTGGCGGTGAGATCCGCTACAACACTTCAGTGACAGGCTTAAATGAGCGAACCAATGAGGTAGTGGTATCCACCAGCCAGGGTGATTTCTCTACCCGCTATATGGTGTCCTGCTCTGGCCTGATGGCAGACCGCGTGGTACGCATGCTGGGTATCGAGCCAGACTTCACCATCTGCCCGTTCCGCGGCGAGTACTTCCGCCTTCCCGCGCAGCACAATCAAATCGTTAATCACCTAATCTACCCGATTCCTGACCCTTCGATGCCGTTTCTTGGCGTTCACCTGACACGCATGATTGACGGCAGCGTAACGGTCGGCCCCAATGCGGTGCTGGCCTGGAAACGTGAAGGCTATCGAAAGACCGACATCTCGTTTTCCGACACGCTCGCCATGCTGCGCCACCGCGGCATCCGCCAAGTGCTGAAAGACAACTTGCGTCCAGGGCTTTCCGAGTTTAAGAACTCAATCTATAAAAAAGGCTACCTACAGCAAGTGCGTAAGTACTGCCCAAGCTTAACGCTGGCTGATCTTGAGCCTTACCCGGCTGGCGTGCGCGCCCAAGCGGTGTCCAACGATGGCAAGCTGGTCGATGACTTCCTGTTCGTCAACACGCCGCGTACTGTCAACGTGTGTAACGCACCCTCGCCTGCGGCGACGTCTGCCATTCCCATTGGGGCGTATATCGTAGAGAAAGTTAAGCAGCAGGTTGGCGATAGCGCCGCCGTAGTGAGCTAAGAGCCCACCAAGCTGCTTAGTATCAAGCCTATTTCGGGCGCATAGTTTGCGTCCGAAATATTATTAAGCGGTTACTTAGCCAACACTACGTAACGCCATCTCCATAGGCTGCATCATAAGAAATGAATCACTCCTAAGCGGCGTCGGCTGCCCCGTCGCCATAAACCCAGACGACCGATACAAGCAAACTGCCGCCTCATTACTGGTTGTAACGTCAAGCGCGAGACACTCACACTCTTTATCTATCGCCCAGGTTTCAATTTTACCCAGAAGCGCCTTGGCGATGCCTTTCCCTCTTGCCGCAGGCGAAACCCACATTTGGTAGATGTGAGCGGTTTCCACCTCTGGCGCATGTATCACCCCCCAAGCAAGCCCCACCGCCCGGCCACCCTGCTCTGCCACTAACGGAAAAGCCACAAGCCCCCGCGCGTTAAGATCTAAGCGCGCCCGCCAATCAGAATCCGACAATGCAGATTCCTGCTCGTAAGTGGCTCCAAACGAGTCAGGGGAATCCTTGAGCGATTCCAGCCTGACGGACTTGTACAGCGCCCAGTCTTCAGGGTTAAGTACTTTGATGTTGAAGTTTTTCATATAGGGGATTTGCTGCATGGTGTGTTGGTCTTGGATGGTTCAGGGCACTCCATCAGACATTATAAGCTTGCTACAAGCCGCTTTGGCCAGTCTCCGGCCGAGACTGCGTTAAAACGCAGCGCTCAAAGGGATTGCATCTTCGCATAGAGTAACTGCAGTTAATGGCTTTCCAGAATGAGAATCCACAGTCAAAGGAACTCCACCACCACTTCTTCCTAGCCAACCGTGATCAGACGATGATGATTAATGGAACAACCGAAGAAACAGCAGCAACCATTGATAGACCTCCTATACTGTGTATACCCACTGACGAAATACCAATCAAAGGGCCGCTGTGAAGATTGGGGATAGTCGCCAGCTTGGTCGTCCTCCTCAACTACCCGCCCGGCGGCCTCTTGTATGCGTCCCTACCCCGGGCATACCTCAAGGTGTTCGTCATGAGCCAGCCTTCGCAAACCGTAATAGAGAAATTTAAGGCCAATTTCTCGGGAAGCGTGATTCTTCCAGAAGATATTCAATACCAAGAAGCGCGTGAGATATGGAATGCCATGATTGATCGCAGGCCCTCCATGATTGCTTGCTGCACTTCATCTGACGATGTTGCCCAGTCTCTTAACTTCGTACGCCGACACGATCTGCCTTTCTCCGTACGCGGTGGTGGCCACAATATTGCGGGCAGTTCTGTCTGCGACAACGGCGTGATGATTGATCTCTCGCTAATGAAGAAAGTTGACATAGATCCAGCACTCCACCTTGCGTATGTCGAGCCAGGCTGCACACTCGCGGACTTCGATGTCTCTGCCCAAGCATATGGTCTTGCTACCCCATTGGGCATCAACTCCACCACAGGTATAGCCGGTCTGACCTTAGGAGGGGGATTCGGTTGGCTCAGTCGAAAATACGGTATGACCATCGACAATCTACTCGGCGTGGACGTAATTACAGCCGATGGTCGACAGTTGCACGCCAGTGAATCGGAAAACGCCGACCTTTTTTGGGGGATTCGCGGTGGAGGGAGTAACTTCGGCATCGTGACCCGTTTCAAATATCAGTTGCATCCAGTAGGTCCGAATGTGCTCTCCGGCCTTATCGTCTATCCCTTCAACGAAGCAAAATCGGTCATCACACAGTTCGCTCGCTTCACGGAAACGATGCCAGACGAACTCAACGTGTGGATGGTGACGCGCAAAGCGCCTCCCTTACCCTTTCTGCCCGAGGCTGTCCATGGAAAAGAGATAGTCGCTCTTGCCATTTGCTATGCAGGCGATCCCGTAGAAGGCGAGAAATACATTGAGCCGCTTAGAAAATTTGGTACCGCATACGGCGAGCATATTGGGGTGCAACCGTATATTGACTGGCAGCAAACGTTCGACCCACTATTAACGCCAGGGGCACGAAACTACTGGAAGTCTCATAATTTCTCGACGCTCGGAGAAGGGTCTATCGATGCGATCATCGAATACGCTGAGGTCTTACCGTCTTCACAGTGCGAGATTTTCATTGCCACGATAGGCGGTCAAACAGGCCGAGTACCACCCGAAGCGATGGCCTACTCGAACCGTGATGCTAACTATGTGATGAACGTGCATGCCCGTTGGGAGACGGCCGCCGAGGACGAACGCTGCATTAACTGGGCACGAGAATTCTTCACCCGGTCACAGCCTTTTGCCAGTGGAGGCGCCTACGTTAACTTTCTGACCGCGGATGAAACCGACCGTACTGCCTTTGCCTATGGTGCCAACTACGAGCGGCTGGTGGCGCTCAAGAAGAAGTTCGACCCAACAAACCTTTTCCGTATCAATCAGAATATCCCCCCGGCCTGAATGTCGTTTGAGTGATGAAGCCCTGCTCTTGATCCTTTCTGAGCAAAAGCTCGTATCAGCAAGCGCCCTTTCCAGGGCGCTCTGGTCTAATAACTACATCTATAAACTATCGAACTTTATTTATTAGTATATTTTTCGTTTCGACCAGAAGCGCCCTTTAAGCTAAATCCGGTTTTAACTCACTCCGATCAGTAATCCTCTAATACTGACTTCTCAGTGCCGCCTTCCACCTGTGGTGCTTTGAAGGCGGCAGCGAGAAAGTCAAATCGCACAGATCGATTGCGTTACCCGACATACTGCTCCGTAGAGATTACCGTGCCATAAGCGAATGCTAAGGCTGACATTATCGTTGCGTGAACCTGTGACGCCGGTACCGTCACTCCATCAAATTCAAGATCCAGCGTAGCGCAGGCATCGTGGATAATCGTTGTCTTATAGCCGAAGTCCGAAGCTGCACGACTGGTTGCATCGATGCACATATGGCTCATGGCACCGATAATGACGACCTCCTCAATATTTTTCTGATCCAACAACTCTTTCAAACCGGTCTCACGAAACGAGTTCGGAAAATTCTTAACGACTACTGTTTCCTGCTCCAGTGGCGCAACCATGGAATGAATGGCGACCTCTGGCGTACCGGGGGTAAAGAAAGGGATCTCTGGATCCGCAGATTCATGCTGAAAATAGACGACGAGATCTTTTGCCGACCGCGCATGCTCAATGACCTTGGCGGCATTCGCCGCTGCCTCCTCAATCCCCTGCAGCAACAGCTTGCCGCCGGGGAAATATTCGTTCTGGATATCGACGACAATGATTGCGCGCTTACTCATGGGGTTATTCCTTTTTCAGTAGTGGTTGCCAGTGTGTTGGTGCTTGGGGAATGAAGGCAGCAAGCCAACGTGCCAGCGTTAAGACGTTGATAAAAAGACACAGGCCGCCATCAAAGGCGACCCATGGCATTAAAAGGAGATGACTTCGCCATCAGCGGGGATAGACACGTGGTCCTGGATCCCAACTTCTTGCACGTAACCGGACAGCTCGTCACGGCTTAACGTCATATGGTTCACGGCGTCCATATGCACCGCGATGATCGCCGCATTAGGAGCTGCCTGATGCATACGTAGCGTATCTTGCTTACCCATGATGATTGGGTCACCTGTGAAGCCAGTGATCTCTGCGGCACCGGCATTCACGACAATCACCTCGGGGTTATAACGCACCAAAGCCTGCTCAACCTCGTCACGCCAGATGGTGTCGCCCACCAGGTACGTGGTTTTTTGCTCAGGGGCTTCGAAGACCACACCCATCACATCACCAAGGGTTTCCGCCAATTCAGGCACAGCGTAGAGCGTATCAGAGCCATGCTGACCGCCCGTTTTATGCAGTGTCACTCCACCAAATTCCACTTCTCCGTCCAAAATACGCACATCGCTGAAACCTTGAGAGCGAATAAGCTCGGCATCGGCAGCATTCTGTGCAAACAGGGGCATGTCCTTCGGCAGCAGTTCCTGGGCAGCATCGTCCCAGTGGTCGAGGTGTGTGTGAGTAACGATGATGGCGTCGACGCCGTCGGTTATCTCCTCAACGGGCATGGGCAGCCCCACCAGCGGGTTACGCAACTCGCTACGATAGGTATTTTCGAAGCCAGGATAAACACCCTGCTCGGCCAGCATCGGGTCTACCAAAAAGGTGGTATCCCCATAGGTAATTTTCACCGTTGCATTGCGAATCTGCTGCACCTGCTGCGTTGTCCCCTGAGCGTTTGAATCCGCAAAGGCGTTACCGGCAATGAGTCCTGTGGCGAGGACAAGAGAACTGGATAAGGTTTTGATAGGCATCTAACGACTTCCTTCAATACGTTGCTGGATTGATAGCAAGCAGTGTAGAGAGAGGCGGCTGACAAAAAAATTGGCCTGGAAGTCAGTGTTCGAAAATTTTGGGCCACCATGGTACGGTTAAGTTGAGAACAGCTTAGGAGTTACCCATGTCCTTACCCCGTGTAGGTTTAATTCTCCATCCCCGTATCACGCCTTTTCATTTCTCGGTGCCCTACACGGTGTTCGGCATGGCTTTCCCCGATCGCTCACTCTTCGACCTGACCATCGTCGCAGCTTGGGAAGATTCGCTAGAGAGCGATGAGGTGATGACAATAAAGCCCAATGGCGGCTTATCTCTCTTGGACAACGTGGATATAGCCGTGGTACCTGGCTGGCATGACCTGGATGAACCGCCACCGCCTGAGCTGGCCGAGGCGCTCATCCGCTGCCATGAACGGGGCGCTCATGTGGTGGGTCTTTGTTACGGCACTTATGCGCTGGCGTACGCTGGACTGCTCGACGGCAGGCGGGCGTCAACTCACTGGGTCGCCGAGCAGGATTTCAGTGACCGCTTCCCCAAGGTCAAGTTGGACACCAATGCGCTTTATGTAGAGGAGGATCGTCTAGTGACGTCCGCAGGCACGGCGGCAGGCCTGGATTGCTGCTTGTTCTTGGTGCGCGAATATTACGGCGCGAAGATCGCCAACAAGATTGCCCGCATCATGGTGGTTCCCCCACACCGCGAAGGTGGACAGGCGCAGTTTATTGAGCAACCCGTTGCCATCTCCACTCAAGACGCCCATATCAATCGCTTATTGGACTATTTGAGAGAAAACCTAGTCGGTTCGCATCGCATCGATGAGCTAGCTGCTAGAACCTCCATGAGCAGACGCACCTTCACGCGTCACTTTCAAAAAGCGACCGGAATGACGGTGGTGGAGTGGCTTGTCAACGAGCGGTTACGACGCGGGCGCGAGTTACTGGAAACCACCTCCCTGTCGGTGGAAGCGATTGCGGAACGAGTTGGCTTTCATACGGCAACGTCTTTCCGTCAACACTTTAGGCAGCATCATCAAGTCAGCCCACGCGACTGGCGTAAAACTTTTGGCGGCAACACCTGAGTTTTTCGGGCCAGAATTCCCTTAACCACGCTCATAGATTTTTGGGTGGACTGATAGGAGCTACCTTCAAGTCTCGTCGCATTTTCAGCGCTATCACATAGATTCGTCAAACGACGGTTTAGGCCAAGCCGTTGTTAACGGCCAGAAGCGGTCTTTTAGGTATCACTGATGTGGCGATTTATAACGCCCGCGTTACGGGCTGGTTTGTAGTGGCAGCGCAAAACCAGTCCCGGTACACGCGATTTAAAGGTTGTCAGAAAGGAACCTGACAAAGTGCATTTCGAGGCCGTTGCAGCGGCCCTTCAATCGTAGCCGGTAGCGTATCAAACGCGCATAACCGTGTTCCAATCTATACTGTGGCCAGCCGCTTCGAGTTCACGCGCAAGTGCCTCCTCCAGCTACCGTTGCTGTCCATCGTCTCCAACACAACTGTTGTCAACGCACTGAATCAAGAATATTAAAACACTAGGCAAGCGCCGGTACGACAACGCATACGCCGCACCTCGCTTAGTGAACGCGCAAACCTTCCGTCTGATAAAGCAGATTGACTTCTACCACCCGTCCTTCCAACAGGTGGCAATACTGACGAGTCTTGCCCGCTTCCTGGCGCGATCGCACCTCGCCGCCTTCCTGCTCACAGTAATTGACGGCAACCTGCTGCGCCTGGTTAGCACCATCAGTAGTACCTAGGGTCGAACATCCCGCCAGTGCCATCCCTATCAAAACCAACAGGCCATAACGAGCCATGTGCTTCTCCCTTTGCATTGTTACGTTGAACAGTGATTATTAGCAGCGCAAAACCCGCTGATATTCATTCATTATAGTCAACGTTCGGACTTTCTTGGCATGGCAGCCAGAAATGATGACCTGCTTCTAATATGTCGAAAGTCAGGTTGAATACGCTATCCCCCTGCCACCATCAAGGCGCTGCCAGCGCGTGACCGATTGGGTACGTTGATCACTTTTGTGATCCAATCCCCCGTTCTTGCCAGCGCGTTTAAATCAATGCCTGACTCGATTCCCAAACCCTCAAGCATATACACCACATCTTCGCTGGCCACATTGCCAGAAGCTCCTTTGGCATAGGGGCAGCCCCCCAAACCGGCGACGGAACTATCAATAACGCTTAGGCCCTCTTCCAGCATCGCATAGAGATTCGCAAGTGCTTGGCCGTAGGTATCATGACAGTGGGCGGCCAGGTTATTTATTGGCACCTGAGCGGCAACAGCCGCCAACATATGTTTGGCTTTTGATGGCGTTCCGGTGCCGATCGTATCGCCCAGTGATACCTCATAGCAGCCCATCTGGTATAGCGCCTTGGCAACTCGCGCCACCTGTAAAGGCGCGATCTCCCCCTCATAAGGGCAGCCAAGCACGCAGGAAATATATCCCCGTACACGTAGCCCGGCCTGGCGCGCATGCTCTACCACCTGCTCAAAACGCTCGAGCGACTCGGCGATAGAGCAGTTTATGTTCTTGTGAGAAAAGGCTTCACTTGCTGCGCCAAATACGGCGACTTCGTCAACATCGCACTCAATCGCTGCCTCAAGGCCTTTCAGGTTAGGTGTCAAGGCTGAATAGACAACGCCAGGGCGTCGCTCAACGCCCTGTATTATTTCCCGATGGTCTGCCATTTGCGGCACCCAGCGAGGCGACACAAAGCTCGCCGCCTCGATATTTGCACAGCCCGCCTCCACCAGGCGCTTGATAAACGCAAGCTTCAGGTGAGTAGGCACAAACGCCTGTTCGTTTTGCAAACCGTCGCGCGGACCGACCTCGACCAGGCGCACAGAGGATGGCAAGGCCATGTTGTCTCCTTAGTCGTTACGCAGCTGTTCAAGCAGTTGCTGGGCGATATCCACACGCACCTTGCCGCCATCCACAAGCAGCGCTGCGATACGATCAACTTCATCGTTCTCGGCCCCGGCCATTACCGCAATATTTTTAGCATGCAGTGCCATATGGCCCTTCTGAATGCCGGTGGTCGCCAGCGCCTTAATGGCGGCAAAATTCTGCGCCAAACCCACCGCGACAATAATACGAGCCAAGCGATCCGCTGTTTTAACGCCCAGAATATCAAGACAGTGCCGAGCACTAGGGTGCGATCGAGTAGCGCCGCCTACCAAGCCTACCGGCATAGGCATTTCTAAGGTGCCGGTCAGGTTCCCTTCGCTATCGGCTTCCCAATGTGTCAAGGAACGGTAACGCCCCGTGCGAGCGGCGTAGGCATGCGCACCCGCTTCTACCGCGCGGGTATCGTTGCCCGTTGACAGCACGACAGCGCTAACTCCATTCATGATGCCTTTGTTGTGGGTAGCTGCCCGGTAAGGGTCCTGGTCTGCGAAGCGATACGCGTTGAGCATACCGTCACGTACCGACTCCCCGCCAAGATCTTCTAGTTTCCAGGTAGCACGTGCGCGAGCAATGCGTCGATCAGCGAGGTTGGACAGAATACGCAGACAGCTGCGACCACGGCTCCACTCCGCTAGAGAAGGCGCGACAGCTTCCGCCATCGAGTTGACAGCATTGGCACCCATGGCGTCACGCACATCCACCAGCAGATGAACGATCAGCATGTTGTTGAGAACGCGCACTTCCAGGTCACGGAAACCCCCACCGTGCTGGAGCAGTACTGGGTCGGTTGCATCACAAATGCTTTTTACCTGTTCGAATTCGGAAAGCAGCCGAAGGCGTGCAAACTCGGGGTTAGGCACATCCAGCAACTGTACCTGCGCAATCATGATGGGTTCTGACGTATCGGTATGAAACCCGCCCAATGCGCGACACTGCCTGGCCGCATTACACACGGCGGCGACCACGGAAGACTCTTCGGTCGCCATGGGTACCAGCTGTTCCTCATCATCAATAATCAAATTGGTGGCAACGCCGATTGGCAGGTTCAGCGTACCAATGACGTTTTCGATCATGGCATCGGCAGTGGCCGACGAGATATTGCCCGTATCAGAGAAATGCGTGCGAACCTCGCTGCCGAGCTCAGCTATTTCGATGACTTTCTCAAGCCGCTCGCTGGGAGTAAGCTGATAAAAACCAGGAATGCGGGATGTGCTGTGTGCCATGAATAATGCCTCTGATCAATTGAGGTTGAATAAGTAAATGTGCCTGACGTGTACGATTTACCAAGAGTCAGCATATGCGTCAGGCATGGATCCAAACGGATTAAGCGATTAGCCCTAAAAGCCACGGTGCGGCATAAAGCGTCATGAACTGCACGCCATAGTTGACGCCCCAACGGTTGAGTAGACCTGCCATCAGTGCCAGCACCATCACGCCCAAAATGCCCATTACTCCGGCATCCATATAGGCAAGCAGCATGACCAGCGAGAAGAACATCGCCAGGAACGCTTCGTGAGGAATGTGCTTGAACACAAAGATGCAGATACGCCGCGCGTACCGAACCGCAATCGGGTAGGTAATCAGCAAAGCGACACCGGCACCCAAAATGCTGGCGATGGTAATTTCAGAAAAACTCATCAAGTGGTGAGCATTCTGCTCGAGCGTCAGTACCGGCGGTGCGTTGAAGAAGGCGTTGCCCGGGCCAATAGCCATCGGGCTCATCGGTATGCCTAGTGCCGCTAAGGGAATCAAGATGCCCGCGATGTAAGAGGCGTTGGTGACGGCATCCATTGAAGATAGCGCGCGACTAGCCTTATTGACCGTACCTTTCACCCAGCTCGACATTACTTCGCCCAGAAAGATCGTGATGCCGACCGGGCTCATGAAGAATGTGACCGAACCCAGGACAGAGCTAGCTGCGGCCGAGGCGGTTTCCTGACGCGTCAGAATGCGAAACGGATTGGGTAGCTGCCCTTTCTCATCGTTACCGTAGATCTGGATCTGCTTAGGCTCAGACTCCGCCATTTTATGGCGCTCACTGTTGACCGTGAGCTGTGCCAGATTAAACATCATCGGGCCAATGGTGATGCCCAAGAAGAACGAGATGAATACAGTCTGCCCTTCCGGAATGACGCCCATCCCCCAATACAGGTGCCGCAAGCCCTGAATCAATGCTGCCAGTAGCACAATACTGATCAGGCTGATGACTTTCTCCTTGCTCATCAGGGCAAGAAATACGGCCCCACCAAAGAAGATCTGGCTGGCATACTGGCCAAGCACATCGGCTAGGGGTGTCAATAGAAAAGCCAGAAACAGACTAATGGGGATCGCCACCAGCGTACCGATGACCGAACCGGACGCCATTTTACGAATCGCCAGGGTGGCATGACCTTCACGCTTCAAGATCAGTGCGTGCTCAACCATAGGTGCCGACATCACCCCTCCCGGTATACCGGCTACCGAAACGGGAATGGAGTCGGTCAGCTTCTTGGCAACAATGGCCGCCATAAAGAAAGCCAGCACCACGGGAAGCGGTATGCCCGCGACCACCAGCGCCAGCGTTACCGGAGCCAGTACGGCGGTTTCATCGGTACCCGGTGCAACACCAATCGCGGTATAAACGATGACGGCAATGATCGCAGCCGCCAACATTTGAAGTAATAAGACGGGATCCATGACTACTTATCCTCACCGGTTTGCAGCTGCCGCTTAGGGCGAAACAGCAGCGCATTGATGAAGAAGCCCAGAATAGCGCCGCTCAACCCAAGAATAAGAGGAAGCGGAGGCTGCGCTGGAGCAAGCAGATAGCCGCCTAGTGTTAACGGCGTCGAAATACACAGTGACAGCAGAAGATCTCTCCCACTCACCGAGTCATCCCACACATTGAGAAACCGATTCTTCTTTTCAGACATAGCGTGTCTCCTTGAATTTATTATGGATGTGTCTTTTTTAATGGAGCACATGATGGGTAAACTTGCTGAGTACTGATAGGTACAGTTGGAGAGATTGTACGAAGTACTGTACCCATCAAAAGACAGGTACACTGATTTCACCGGGCTTAACCCGTTTTGCGGAAGATACGGATCATGTCGAAATCCAGGCACGTGGCCGACACCATTCTCAAGGCTATCAACGAAGGCCGCCTTGCCCCAGGGGCTAGGCTCGCTTCTATACGCGAAGCCGCCCGGCAGCATGGAGTGTCAAAAAACACCATTGTGGATGCTTATGATCAGTTAATTGCGCTGGGCAGGTTGCGCGCCCGCCAAGG
>NZ_JABUZF010000133.1:0-4643 GCF_014897885.1 Halomonas sp. 3D7M
AACGTCGCGGAATGGACGCTTACTCTGCCACAGCTTCCGCCATTGTTTCGATATGGCCATAACTCGAATAGTAAAGGACAAGTACGTTACTCATGTGTAGGTCTCCTAAGGTGTCTCACAATGAGGAGGATGCAGTCATGCTCCATCCGCACTCCTCAGGCAAAACTACACTCGTCAATTAACTAAAAAAAATGACAATATTTAGTCTTTAACTATCTACTTAATCGATCATGTTAGATGCCCTGACACTTGACCAAATGCGTGTGCTCATTGCCGTTAGCGAAGCAGGAAGCTTTAGCGGTGGTGCGGAGCGCCTAGGGCGAGCACAATCAGCGGTCAGCTATGCCATTGGCAATCTCGAGGCGCAGTTGGGCGTTACTCTTTTTGACCGCTCGGGCTACCGGCCTGTTTTGACGCCCGAGGGGAGAATGCTGCTGGCGGACGCACGCGCCATTCTTCTTAAAGTTGACACACTGCGTGCTCGTGCACGGGGCTTTGGAGAGGGTGTAGAACTAGGACTGGATATCGCGCTCGATCCACAATTTCCGCTAACTGTTGCCTCGCGGGCCTTAAAAGAGTTACAGGACGCCTACCCTCTTGTATCGGTACGCGTGCTGTCTGCCCCCCTGGGTGAGGCCATTCAGCTACTTCAGCAACATCGCTGTACCCTTGCCATCAGCGGAATTGACATACCCGATCCTCGGATCGAGCGAGAAGCTATTGTGTTTGTCCCACGTGCTGCTGTGGTATCCACAAGCCATCCGTTAGCCAATCGCACAGCGAGCGGGGAGACCATTACGGCAGCCGAACTCGCTGACTATGTTCAAATCGTTACCGAAGACCCATCCACTCTCACTCGCGGTCGCGAATACGATGTACTGTCACCGGGTACGTGGCGGGTGGGCGATAATTCAACAAAACATGCGCTAATCTGTGCAGGGATTGGCTGGGGCAATCTGCCGCTATGGCTGATCGAGCGTGATCTACTGGAAGGACGACTCGTCCGCATACCGGCGGCCGAGTTCGGCTCCGAGGGCGAAACCGTTGTTCGGATGTGGCTGATGCATCGTACAGACGAGCATCTCGGGCCAGCTGCCAAAACGTTAAAGGAGGCCCTAATTCGTCAGGCAGTGACGTTAGGTACGGAGTAGAAAGCGGCGATTAATCCGCAACTCAAGCGTGGACACTATGATCCAACCAGGAACGTTATCTGCCCGATGTTGGGAAAAGAGCAGTGCAAACCTATTTGATCTGAGACTTAAGCCAATCGATAAAAGCCTGCATTTTGGCACTATGCTGCCAGCTTTCGGTCGGGATGTAGTAACACAGCAGAGAATCGACGCTTTGATACGAAATGGGCTGCAATGCGTTGGCTTTCACAAAGTCAGAAACCAGTGTCTCTGAACAAAACACCAGTCCTTTCCCAGCAAGAGCTTCATACACACCATAAAGCTCCTGATCAAAATACCTTATTTCAAAATTTGGCAGTGACGCTCCACTTTCAATTAGCCAGTTTTTCCAAGGCGAGTCCGGCAGTTTCTTGTTCTTCCATTTAGTCAGATAGACCGTTGCTGGCTTATCCACTGTGATGGAGCGGATAAAAGGACAGCTCCCATATAGGTTAAAACGCTCTTTCTTTAATAAACTTGATTCATCAACCCGGGTTACGTCCCCCAAACGGATAGAGAGGGTATTCACTTTTGATGCCACGACTTCGCCCGTTGATATTTCAACATCAATATTTTGGTAAATTTTATTAAAGTCATGTAGCAACGGAATTAGCACCAGGGCGGCAAAGGATGAGGTGGTATCAACATTCAGTCGCGAGGCATCTGACTTTATATTATCTAGCGCAGTCTGAATTTTCTGCAAACCGGCGGTTGTCGCCTCAGAGAGCTGGTGCCCTTCTGACGTTAAAGTCACGCCCCGGTTGATTCGGGTAAACAGCCGCACTCCCAACCTATTCTCAAGGTTGCTGATATGATGCGACACATTCGCCGACGTTATCGACAGCTCCTCGGCAGCATCTTTAAAGCTCCCCAGCCGAGCGGCTGCTTCAAACACCTTAATCGCCTGTAGTGAAGCATTCACCGCTAGCCTCCTATTTTTGGTCTCAACCCGGCTTCTCAATAGATAAGTTTTTCTCACCTATCGATCCAGTTTATTCATTTGTCGCAGTATTGGCAAAAGGGCAGCATAGCCACTCCACACCGCTATCTGCTGAGGCCATCATGCGCACATTACTTCATATAGACGCTAGCGTACGTAAAGCGACAAACCCAAACCCTGACCACAACTCAATATCAAAACGTATTGCTATGCAGTTTGTTGATAAATGGAAATCTGCTAACAGTGCAGATAATTACATTTATCGTGACATTGGCTTGAACCCACCTGCTTTTATTGACCAAGACTGGATAGGTGCCGTTTTCACACCCGATGAGCGGAAAAGCTCTGAGCAACGTAAAAAACTAGCGTTATCCGATCAGCTATTTAGCGAGTTAGCACAAGCGGATGTCATCTTAATATCTTCACCTATGTACAACTACGGCATGCCTGCCCCTCTTAAAGCGTGGTTCGACCAGGTAATGCGTATAAATAAAACATTTAGCTTTGATTTGGCTCGTGGCGACCATCCTATAGAGCCACTTTTGTCTGGGAAGACTCTTATTTTAGTCTCTTCATGCGGAGAGTTTGGCTTTGGGCCAGGAGGTGAACGTGAGCATATGAATCATCTCGGGCCGCATATTAAAACACTGGGCAGATACTTGGGCGTCGAGTCATTTCATGAAATAACGTCAGAGTACCAAGAATTTGGAGATGAAAGGCATCAGAGATCAGTTGCTAATGCGCTTAAAAATGCCGGATTGCTAGCAGTGGATTTGGCTAGCAACGCATAAATCTTTGCTTTGAGTAGCCGCCGGGCAGTCTAAAATGACTGCCCTCGTTAGCTCTGCGTCAACGAGCTTTTTGCCGCAACGCCGCTTTATAAGCACGGTCAGCCCACTCTTTAGCATGTTCAGGATCTTCAAATATCTCCTCGGGGGCAGCATAGTAAGTCATTTTCACCCTTTTGCCGCTCTTCTCATATTCAAACTGCTCCATTCCCAGCTCGATAAAAGAGCCTACCGAACGTTCGTCGACTTTAAGGTAAAGAACATCATCGGCGACTAGCGCAAACATAAGACCATCGCGATAAACGCCATATCCGCCAAACATGCGCTTAGTTTGGATTTCACCAAACAGTGCGAATACGTCGCTAAGGTTTGCGATAAATTCGCTGGTAGCTTTCATTAACCTACCCCTCGGTTTCAGCCGCATCGCGTAGCGGCGTTGATAAAGTTGCGAGGCTTGGCACTAAAGGGCATCCGGACATAGCAATCGATGCTGCTTAGCCTAGTTGTAGCGTCAGGTTAACCTTAGAAGCGATTCATTCCAGTCTCTCACCATAAACCTCACTGTGCGCAGGATCGGCTTATCAGATAGTTGAGATGTGAGCACACCTCTGGCCACTCGCCCCTGCTCAGGCTATACATCACTGTATCGCGAATGGTCCCATCGCGGCGCAGCGCATGGCCACGGATTACGCCATCTTTCTTTGCGCCTAGGCGCTCGATCGCACGTTGGCTGGCGAAGTTGAAGTTGTCGGTACGCCAGCCGACCACGTTACAGCCCAGTGTGTCGAAAGCGTGAGTCAATAGCAGTAGCTTGCAGGTGGTGTTGACATGCGTGCGCTGAACCCGTTTGGCGTACCATGTGTAGCCAATTTCAACGCGTTTTACGTTGGGCAGAATATCATGGTAACTCGTGGTGCCAAGCACCATACCACTCGCCTCTTCAATCACGGCGAAAGCAAAGCGATGGCCTTCCTCGCGGCTTTTTAAGGCGGCATTAATATAGTTGCGTGTCTCATCGGGCGTTGGCACCGAGGTAATACGCAGATTCCACAACTCGCCATCCGCAGCGGCGGCGCGCAAACCGGCTTCGTGATTGAGTGAAAGCGGCTCGAGCGTTACGCCATGCGCAGTAAGGGTGATAGGTGTGATAAAGGCCATGTGTATACTCAACTATCTTCTTGGAAGGTGGGGCAAACGCTTAACCAGACTGAGCCGTCTTAATATCGGCATTCAGCCAAATAACCATAATTCGCTAACGTCTCAATAGTATGCACTAGGCACTATAACTGCCACTGGCCCTGCCCCTTTCTACAGCCTCAACGCCTGAGTTAGAGCGCTTTCTCATAGATGGATACGTTATCCCCTCCGTAAAGCACGGTTTCGATATACGACCAGCCACTTCGCTCCAGAAGGCTGTTTGCTGTGCTTGTGCCGGAGTAGATTTTTTTGTACCCCAGCTTGCGTGCGATGCTTTCAAGCTCAACAGTCAATGTTGCGCCAATTCCACGACGCCGGTACTGAGGGAGTACCATGCCGCCACCCATCCAGCCTTCAATACCGCGATACCAAGCGCAGAACCATCCTGCATCGCAACGACCCCAATAGGAAGTTTATTGTGATTGGAATATGCCAGCAGGTCTTCTTCAGCGTTTCCCCTGCCGCGCGCACCGTAATACTCCGGCCATCCGCACTCAAACATTTCTCGAAGTGCTGGCAGTAGTTCAGGATGATTGGCTAGCAGAGCCA
>NZ_JABUZF010000135.1:0-4314 GCF_014897885.1 Halomonas sp. 3D7M
TCGACTCGCGCAAATGCATCTCTTATCTGACTATTGAACTGCATGGCGCGATACCCACGGAGTTTCGCCGCGCCATGGGCAATCGTATTTACGGTTGCGACGACTGTCAGTTGGTGTGTCCTTTCACTCGCTTCACCCGCGTTACCCAGGAAGATGACTTTGCGCCGCGCCATGACCTTGACCGCGCCGACCTCCTTAGCCTGTTTGCCTGGGGCGAAGACGAATTTTTGGATAAAACAGCAGGCAGCCCCATTCGGCGTATTGGCTACGAACGCTGGCTGCGCAATCTCGCCATCGGCCTGGGCAATGCCCCCTGGAGTCGCGCAGTAGAGACAGCCTTGTGGGCAAGAAGAGCCTATCCCAGCAGTTTAGTGCGTGAGCACGTGGCTTGGGCGCTTGAGGAGCAGCGCCTCAAGCGCGGTGCGAAAATTGCTACTGACGGCGCTTAGCCACTTCTCTGAACGACCTTACTCCTCTTCGTCTGTTAGCGTTTCGAGGCGTAAGAACGTACTCCGATAGTGAGCCAACTCGGCAATCGACTCCTTGATGTCATCCATCGCCAGATGGACATTTTGCTTTTTAAATCCTGCTAAGGCACCTGGATTCCAACGTTTTGCCAACTCCTTAACGGTCGATACGTCTAAATTACGGTAATGGAAAAACGCCCAAAGACCCGGCATTTCACGCTCAAGGAAACGCCGATCTTGGTGAATGCTATTGCCACACATAGGCGATGAGCCAGAGACCACATAGTGGCGAAGAAAATCGAGCGTTTGCTGCTCGGCCTCAGCGGTAGTCACGGTGCTCGCTTTGACGCGCGCAACTAGCCCACTCTCCCCGTGGGTCTTTTGATTCCAGTCATCCATTTGTGCCAGCTGGCTATCGGGCTGCTTCACCGCAATCACCGGCCCTTCTGCTACGACGTTTAAATCGGCATCGGTAATCAATGTGGCCACTTCAATGATGCACTCTTTGTTTGGATCCAGACCGGTCATTTCCAAGTCTATCCACACTAGCAAATCATCTCGCGGGGTGGCGTTGTCAGCAGTTTGCTCGCTCATTACATTCATTCCTTGGCCAGTACCGCCACTTAATACGGCGATTAGAGTTAAAGTGTGGCTTATATTGCCTTAACCAGCACCCAATGCAGGACAGTAGACTGCCCAGGTGAGTACAATACCACTATTGTACCGAGCATCAGGTGGTCATGAGCAAACGTAAATTAAGTCGCCAGCAACAGTGGCGAGTCGATAAAGTCCAAGCGGAACGTGCCCAACGTGCTGAAAAGCGCGATGTGAAAGACGCTGAAAAACTTGCCGCCGGCGAATATGGTGCCGAACAACCAGGCCGAGTTATGGCTCACTTCGGGCGAACACTAGAAGTGCGCGATGCCGATGGTACACCCGTGCGTTGCCACCTTCGCGCCAACCTAGATGGCTTGGTCACCGGCGACCGGGTGATTTGGCGAGCAGGCCAGGATGGCTCTGGCGTCGTCGTGGCCCGCGAGGAGCGCGACAGCGTGCTAAAGCGCCCAGACCCGCGGGGCCAGCTTAAGCCTGTGGCGGCCAACATCGATCAATTGCTGATCGTCTTTGCGGTAGAGCCCGCTCCTCACCCCAATTTGATTGACCGTTATTTGGTCGCTGCCGAAGCAACAGGTATTGCCCCCGTACTGGTGCTCAACAAAACCGATTTGCTACCAGAAGACGGTGGCAAACTGGGAGAATTGCTTGAGCGCTATCACTCTCTGGGCTACACCGTGGTGCGCACCACCACTGCTAATGAAGCTGGCTTAGATGATCTACGCCAGCAGCTTGAAGGGCGAACCTCTGTGTTTGTCGGTCAGAGTGGCGTGGGCAAATCATCACTGATTGATCTTCTGCTACCCGATGAAACTTTGCGCATTGGCGCTCTGTCAGAAGATTCGCGTAAAGGCACCCATACCACCACCACCGCTCGGCTTTATGCGATGAGTAGTGACGAAGTGACTGACGGCGAGCTCATTGATTCACCGGGTATTCGCGAGTTTGGCTTGATCCATCTTGATGAACAGGAAGTGACCGATGGATTTATTGAGTTTCATCCGTTCATTGGCCATTGCCGCTTCCGAGATTGCCGCCACCGCAACGAGCCAGGCTGCGCTTTACTAGAAGCCGTCGAGGCAGGCAAGATTCATCCAGAACGTTTTGCCAGCTATCGGCGCATTCTCGATAGCTTAAACGCATAATTTTCATTAGCTAGATGCCTGATATATCAATTGCTAAGCATAGGGAGCTGTCAATGAGCACCGCTAGCCATTCATCGGAAACCAACCTACTGCCGCTGATTGTTGAGCCCGAGCAGCTTCAAGAACACCTGGACAATCCACAGCTGCTAATTATCGATGTGCCAGTGAATGGCGATAGCTATCGCCAAGGCCATGTACCGGGTGCTATTTACCTGGATTTTCGCTACCTAATGCGTGGCGAAGGACCGGTGCCTAACGATGTGCCGAGCACTGAATTTCTCTCACGACTGTTCAGCGCGCTTGGCCTAACCCGGGATACTCACGTCGTCGCTTATGATGATGAAGGCGGCGGCTGGGCGGCACGACTGCTATGGACACTGGAACTAATCGGCCACACCCGTTACTCCTATTTGAATGGCGGCATCCATGCCTGGAGAGATTCCGGCTTGGCAGAAAGCACTGAATCCACCGCACCAACACCAAGCGAGTACCGAGCGGAGATCTTAAACCCGCACGCCTTAATCACCTGCGACGAAATCAAACAAAAGCTCGCAGATAAACAGTTCGCCGTTTGGGATGCTCGCTCTAAAGGCGAGTTTGATGGTGAAAAAGGCAACAATAAGTACCTTGGTCATATTCCGGGAGCGGTCAACATGGACTGGCTCAACGCCATGGATCGCAATCGCGCACTTCGCATCCGCGATTACGCTGAGCTAATGACCGAACTAGGTGCACTCGGCCTAACGCCCGATATGGAAATTGCTACTCACTGCCAAAGCCATCACCGCAGCAGCTTCACGTGGTTAGTCGGGAAAGCGCTGGGTTTTAATATACGTGGTTATGCGGGCTCTTGGGGCGAATGGGGCAACCGCGACGACACACCGATTGAGAAGTGAAGATACGACTGTGACTGTTTCCCAAAAAGCGTTTTCCCTAATTCAGTACCCGCTCCCCCACCATGCGCTTTCGCGTTTAACAGGCAAGCTCGCCCAGTGCGATACTCCCGAGGTGAAGAACAGGTTAATTAAGGCGTTTATCAAACGTTTTGATGTGGACATGAGCCAAGCGCTGGAGCCAGACCCCACCGCTTATGCAACGTTTAATGACTTTTTCACCCGCGCTTTGAAAGCCGATGCCCGCCCCTTGGGAGCAGGTCTGCTAAGCCCTGCTGATGGCACCCTGTCACAGTTCGGGCGTTTACAGGCAGGTCAGTTAGTACAGGCGAAAGGCCACACGTTTTCTGCCCAAACCCTGCTAGGGGGCGACAGCGCGCTAGCCGAAGAGTTTATGGGCGGCAGTTTTGCGACTGTTTACCTCTCTCCTCGAGATTACCACCGGGTACATATGCCGGTTACAGGCACCCTGCGCGAGATGATTTATGTGCCAGGGCGGCTCTTCTCGGTCAACCAAGCAACCGCTAACTACGTGCCAGGGCTGTTTGCGCGTAACGAGCGACTGGTGTGTATTTTCGATACCGAGCACGGCCCAATGGCCATGGTATTGGTAGGTGCAATGATCGTCGCGGCTATCGAGACTGTCTGGGCAGGCCAAGTGACGCCGCTTTCAGGACACCCTCAGCGCATGCGTTTCGGGCAACCAATCACGCTTGAAAAAGGCGCTGAAATGGGCCGCTTCAAACTGGGCTCAACGGTGGTGATGTGCTTTGCCAAGCCGGTGACTTTTGAAGACAACCCGCTAGGCGCCAAGGTACAAATGGGCCAAACACTGGGCGAGCCTTAAAACGCGAGACATTAGTGCTAACAGTTAGCTGTTGAAAATGTAAGCACGTCTTCCAGGCGTGCTTTACCCAGCGCCAGCTGAATAAGCCGATCCATGCCCAATGCCACCCCCGCGCTTGCAGGCATTCCATGATCTAGCGCTGCGAGCAACTGCTCATCAATATCCACTTCAGATAAACCTAAACGGCGGCGCTCGGCATTATCCTCACTGAAACGCAGCCGCTGCTCCTCAGCATCAACCAGCTCATCATAGCCATTTGCCAGCTCGACACCGTTGATATAAAGCTCAAAGCGAGAGGCTACCCACTCACCATCTGCGTCTTGATGGCGGCGCGCCAAGGCCGCTTG
>NZ_JABUZF010000135.1:4339-4693 GCF_014897885.1 Halomonas sp. 3D7M
GCGGGATAATCCAACACAACACTCAGTTCGTTTTGGCCAAGCGTTGGTTCAATTACCATGCTCATTAACAGGTCGAGACAAGTATCGCGACTCTCTTCTGTTAGCGCATTTGCCGACATCTGGCCACGCTCTGCAGCCAAAGTACGCAATGTCTCAATAGACGTCGTGAAGGGGTCTACCGCTAAGTAGGTATGAAACAGCTCACGGTAACGATAGTGCACCACAGGGCCTGCAAAACTCGGCAGCACGTTAGCAACCAGCGTGGTCGTCTCATCAATCAGCTGTGCCAGGGTAAACCCTGGGCGGTACCACTCAAGCATAGTGAATTCAATATTATGGCGGCTGCCAATTTCA
>NZ_JABUZF010000135.1:4704-12865 GCF_014897885.1 Halomonas sp. 3D7M
CGCCTGCCAATTTCACCATCACGAAAACTTTTAGCTAGTTGAAATATCGACCCACTACCTGCGGCCAGCAGGCGCTTCATATGAAACTCGGGCGACGTTTGTAGCCATAGCCTACGCTGGCCTTTATCAGTACGCGCCATGCTAGACAGCGAGACTAAGTGCACATCGGTGCTGCCACCCTGCCCCAACACCGGTGTTTCCACCTCCAGCACATCCCGCTCAGCAAAAAATGTACGCACCCCAGCGAGTAAGCGCGCACGCTCGCGCAACGTTTCGATACTTGCCGTTGGCTGCCAGCTAGCCGTCATTTACGTCCCCTCCAATGCTATAAAGCCACGCATGGTCATCACGTGGCTTTATAAAGTAGATGCTTTCGCGGCTAACTAACTACCGGTCACTCGGCAGTGCTTATGCTCGAGAAACACTTATGCTCGAGAAACATAGTCGCCAGAGCGCGTATCAATCTTCAGCACTTCACCCTGGTTGATAAACAACGGTACGCGCACAACCGCACCGGATGAAAGTGTGGCAGGCTTAGAACCGCCCTGGGCAGTGTCACCTTTCAAACCTGGATCCGTCTCAACCACTTCCAGTTCAATGAAGTTGGGTGGTGTAACGGAAATCGCTTTATCGTTCCAAAGCGTAATAATATAAGGCACCTGCTCCTTGAGCCATTTTTCAGTATCGCCCAACGCTTTCTTTTCAACGGCGTACTGCTCGAAGGAACCATCCGTCTTCATGAAGTGCCACATGTCGCCGTCGGTGTAGAGATATTCCATCTCCAAATCCATGACATCGGCACCTTCCAGTGAGTCACCGGATTTGAAAGTACGCTCGCCAACACGGCCAGTCATCAGGTTGCGTAGCTTAACGCGGTTAAATGCCTGCCCCTTGCCTGGCTTGACCAGTTCGTTCTCGACGATAGAACAAGGATCTCCGTCGAGCATTACTTTCAAACCGCCTTTGAATTCATTGGTAGAATAGTTCGCCATGATGCCTCTCAGTGTTTTATTTCAGTAACATAGTGCGCGAAGCCATGCTTCGCCGTTGATAATGTCGTTGTAAGCGTCGTCTAATAAGTGCGCGCATGATAACCCGAAGGAGGGCTTTTTTGCAGGAGAACATTATTATCGCTGATAAGCGCCCGTCTACCCAGATTTACGCGTCATGGCAGCGGCAGCTTTCCCAAGCGATTCGCGACCCAGCCACTTTGTGCAAGCGCTTAAACTTGGACGACAGCTGGCTACCTGGTGCTTCCACTGGGCACCAGCTGTTTGAGATCTGTGTTCCCGACGCCTATCTTACGCGCATTGACCCCAACGACCCCAATGACCCTCTGCTCCGCCAAGTACTGCCGGTAAGCGATGAAGCCTCAACACCGCAAGGTTACGTCACCGACCCGCTAGAAGAAGCAGAGCATCAGCCTGTTAAGGGGCTCATTCATAAGTACGCTGGCCGCGTGCTGTTAATTGCCAGCCCTAACTGTGCAATCAACTGCCGCTACTGCTTCCGGCGCCATTTTCCCTACAGTGACAACTCTCCTTCCAGAGCGCAGTGGCAGGAAGCACTGGACTACCTGCGCGCCGACACCACCCTTCATGAAGCGATTCTTTCTGGCGGTGACCCGTTGGCCGCCAACGATCGTCAGCTGGCGTGGCTGGTGGAGCAGCTTGAAAATATTCCGCATCTCAAGCGGCTGCGCATTCATACACGTCTACCCGTAGTGATCCCCGACCGGGTTGATGATGCACTTCTTGACTGGCTAGCGGCGACACGCTTGCAAAAAGTCATGGTACTGCATATTAACCACGCCAATGAGATTGACCAAGCGGTCATTGATGCCTGCACACGCTTAAAGCAAGCAGGTGTAACGCTGCTCAACCAAAGCGTGTTACTACGCGGAATAAACGATAGCGTCAGCACCTTGGCGACTCTGTCCGAACGCCTGTTTGAAGCGGGCGTATTGCCCTACTATTTGCATGTGGTCGACCCCGTGCAAGGTGCCGCCCATTTTGACGTCCCCGATGAGGAAGCCAAAGCACTGGTTAAGCAGTTACTTGAACACTTGCCAGGCTTCTTGATGCCCCGCTTAGTGCGCGAAGTGCCTGGCAAGACTAGCAAGACGCCGCTGTAGTTCCCATAACCATGCTAGCTGTCACCACCACATTAGCTAACGATAAGGAGGCCAACGCCTCCTTATAGGTCTGCTAGCAATCACTTCAAGCCGAGTGATTTAGCCTAGCGTTTCTGCAGTCACATTGGCAGCCGGCGCTTGGGTGGAGTGATGACGGTTAATGGCGCTGAGCACACCTTTCATCGACGCGCTGGTGATGCTTTCGTCGCTGCCGACACCAAACACGGCTTTGCCATCAATGCGCACCTCAACATAGGCGATTGCTTCGGCATCGGCCCCTTGTCCGCGGGAGTGCTCATGGTAATCAATTATTTCTACCTCCTGACCGCTGGCCACCAGCGCTTTCACAAACGCGGCCAAGGGGCCGTTGCCCTCACCAGTTAGCGTTTGGCGCTCACCTCCGCTTTCCAGTATCGCTTCAAGCGCAACTTTTGGGCTTTCTGGCTCAGAGGAAAGGCGATGACTTATCAGCGCCAGCGGCGAATGCTGCTCCAGGTACTCATCAGCAAACGCCTGGTAAATCATTTGTGAGGTAATTTCGCGCCCAGTGCGGTCAGCGACTTCTTGCACGACTTGGCTAAACTCGATCGACAGTCTGCGCGGCAGTTCAATGCCGTGCTCCTGTTCCAGCAGATAGGAAATACCGCCTTTTCCAGACTGACTGTTAACACGAATTACTGCTTCATAGCTACGCCCCACATCCAGCGGGTCAATAGGTAAATAGGGTACATCCCAAGGCGCCTCAGGATGAGCACGACGATCTGCCATGCCTTTTTTAATCGCATCCTGATGCGAGCCTGAAAACGCCGTAAATACTAAATCGCCGACGTAGGGATGGCGTGGGTGGACGGGTAACTGATTGCAGTACTCGACCTCGCGCATAATGGGCGTAATGTTGGAGAAGTCTAGGTTCGGGTGAACGCCTTGAGTATAAAGGTTCATCGCAAGCGTCACGATATCCACGTTACCAGTACGCTCGCCATTGCCAAACAGCGTACCTTCCACCCGGTCAGCACCGGCCATTAGCGTCAATTCTGCCGCCGCCACGCCAGTACCGCGGTCATTATGCGGATGCACACTGACAATCAGCGTATCGCGCTTTTTAACATGGCGACAGAACCACTCAATTTGATCAGCATAGTTATTGGGTGTTGCGACTTCTACGGTGGCCGGTAAGTTAACAATCATCCGGTTATCAATGCTAGGCCCGAAGGTATCCATCACCGCTTCGACAATTTCCACCGCAAAGTCCATCTCCGTGGTGGTGAATAGTTCAGGCGAGTACTGGAAGGTCCAGTGAGTCTCTGGATTAGCGGCCATTAAATCGCGGATTTGCGCCGTTGCATCAACGGCGATCTGCACGCACTCTGTTTTATCTACATTAAACACTACCCGCCGAAACATCGGGTCGGTGGCATTGTAGACGTGCACAATGGCGTTTTTAGCGCCTTTAAGGGCTTCGAACGTGCGTTCAATTAAATGCGGGCGCGCCTGAGTCAGCACTTGAATCGTCACATCATCAGGAATTTTATCTTGCTCAATCAACGAGCGGACAAAGTCGAAATCAGTTTGTGATGCCGATGGGAAGCCCACCTCAATCTCTTTAAAACCAACGTTCAGCAGTAGATCAAACAAACGCTGTTTGCGCTCTTGATCCATGGGATCGATTAACGACTGATTGCCATCACGCAAATCTACACTGCACCAAATCGGGGGCATGTCGATTCGCTGGCTAGGCCAGAGGCGGTCAGGCAATTCAACGGCCACGAAGGGGCGATATTTTTTAGAGGGATCGGACAACATCATGACGTCGCTCCTGTCGTTAATCTGTTTTTGGCAACCCTGTATTAGGTTGGTCGGTTTGGTCACTTGAAGTTGATGGAGTGCCTTTATGGGCCATGGCAGCCTCCATACGATCAAGCTGCGCTTTTAACGTATGCACGTCGCTACGCAACGCTTGAAGCTGAGCAGAATCTCCCTCACCGCTATCCAACTCCATCTGCGCACTCTCCTTTTGCATAACATCGAGCACGATACCAATCATCATATTGAGGAAAATAAACGCGGTAAGGAATATAAACGTCAAATAATAGATCCAACTCCAAGCATAGACCTCTTGGGTGGCATACATGACGTCAGTCCAATCTTCAAACGTAGCGATGCGAAACAGCGTGAGCATCGCTACGGAAATGTTACCCCATAAAAAGTCGTCAACGTTATGGAATAAAAAGCTACCCAGAGCAGCATAGATATAAAAGATGATAAACATCAGCAGTACGACATAGCCCATCCGGGGGACCGACTTCACCAACGCTCCCAGCAACATTTGTAGCTCAGGAATCATCGACACCAAGCGCAAAACACGGAAAATTCGCAGCAAACGTGCCAGCAGTACCATCTCCGAGTCGTCCATGGGGATAAGGCTAGCGGTCACTATCAGAAAATCGAAAACATTCCAACCCTTCTTAAAAAAGCTGACTAAGTTGCGCTCGGCTGCCATTCTGATCAAAATCTCAATCAGAAAGAACACGGTTACGGCGATATCAAGATAAAGCAGCCACTGCTCTATTCGGGAGGTTTCCTCATAGGTTTTCGCGCCTATTACCAAGGCAGAAATCACAATGATGGAAATCACGGCGCCTTCAAACAGCTTGTTCGAGCGCAGCTTTTCGAAGCGGGCTTGCCAGGTATTGAATGGTTCACTCATGGAACAGGGAGTCTCTAAACGGTTAACGGCATCACTTTATACTAAAATCACGTACTTACTATACAAGTGATATCCTGTTGTTTCACTTGAAGTATCTCCGCCACCCAGGTAGCGATTGCCACCTTGGTGTTTCACGATTTTTTTGCGCTGGATAAGCCCATGACACTGCTGTGGATAGCCTTACTGCCCCTGTTAGGCGTGCTGGTGCCGGCATTAAATGCCAAGCGCGGCCGCACCCTGTGCTCGCTGGCGACAAGCATACTGCCCGCTGTTGCCCTGCTGCTGACACTGTTGCAGATCCCCGCCCTGTTAAAAGGTGAAGCGCTGCGTTTTAACGCGGCATGGATGCCTGAGCTAGGCCTTGAGCTGGCATTTCGTTTAGATGGCCTGTCGTTGCTGTTTAATCTTTTGATTATTGGCATCGGTCTGCTGATTTTATTGTATGCACATTTTTACCTAGACAAAGATGAGCCATTCGGACGTTTTTATGCCTTTCTGATGCTGTTTATGGCATCGATGGTGGGCATTTCGATGTCAGACAACCTCATCTTACTCTGGTTATTCTGGGAACTAACCAGCCTTTCGTCATTTTTGCTGATTGGCTTTTGGTCGTACCGTAGTGATGCCCGTAAAGGTGCCCGCATGGCGCTTACCGTTACCGGTGCTGGCGGTTTGGCCCTGCTAGCGGGTCTCCTACTGCTGGGTGACATGGCCGGCAGCTATCGAATGGACGATGTACTTAGCAGCGGCGCTGCCATCGTCGCCGATCCTCGCTATCCGCTGATGCTTGGACTAGTTCTACTCGGTGCATTTACCAAATCGGCTCAGTTTCCCTTCCAGTTTTGGCTACCTCATGCCATGGCGGCCCCAACGCCAGTCTCAGCGTATCTGCACTCTGCCACCATGGTGAAAGCGGGTATTTTTCTGATGGCACGTTTACATCCGGCGATTGCTGGCAGCGAGCTTTGGAGCGTAGTGGTGCCGCTCATAGGTACTATCACGCTGCTCTACGGCGCTTGGTTTGCCCTGTTTAAGACCGACCTAAAAGGAATTTTGGCGTTTTCAACCGTCAGCCACCTAGGCTTGATCACCGTATTATTGGGTATTGGTAGCCCAATGGCAGTGTTAGCAGCTCTGTTTCATATTTTGAATCATGCGGCCTTCAAAGCGGCCCTATTTATGAGCGCAGGAATTATCGACCATGAAACGGGCACCCGAGAGCTCAAGCAATTAGGCGGCCTGAAAAAGGCGATGCCTGTTACAGCGCTGTTGACCACATTGGCCGCCGCAGCCATGGCAGGTGTGCCGTTACTTAACGGATTCCTCTCCAAAGAGATGTTCTTTACCGAAACACTAGCCACCCCGGTACTAGGCGGACTTAGTTGGTTACTACCGGCATTGGCAGCGTTAGGTGGCATGCTTTCAGTGGCTTATTCATTGCGTTTGGTACATGCGGTATTTTATAAACCAGCCAAAGAAGCAACACCTAAAGCGCCTCACGAACCACCTCATTTAATGCGCCTGCCCGTGGAAATCCTAGTGGCCCTATGTGTCTTGGTCGGACTCTTTCCAGCCTTTTTTGCCACCGGCATTTTACAACTGGCGACCCAAGCCGTATTGGGCGAGCCGCTTGATTTCCATTTAGCTATTTGGCACGGCATCAACTTACCATTGATGATGAGTGGGCTGGCCTTTGTTGTGGGTATCACGCTCTACTGGCGCCATAAGAATCTACGCCGCTTTGTGCAATCATTCCCCAGTATTGATGCGCGCCGCATCTTTGAGCGCTTTATCGTCACTCTGGGTTATCGCGCCGAACAGCTTATTACCAAGCTTGAAGGAAACTCGCTTCAGCGCTATATGGGTTGGCTGCTTTTCGCGGCGTTACTGATGGGTGTGATTGGCCTGGCCAGCATTGACGGCCTAACCGGTTCAAAAGGTAATCAGCCAATTGATGGCATTGTTTTACTAGGTGCCGGCATGCTGATATTCGGGGGAGTAGCAACTGCCGCTGCCCACCGCTACCGGCTAATCTCTTTGCTGATGCTTTCGGTCGTAGGCTTATTCGTTGCCCTCACCTTTGCACGCTTTTCTGCCCCAGACCTGGCACTGACACAGCTATCGGTAGAGGTTGTTACCATGATACTGCTGATGTTAGCGCTATTTTTCTTACCCCAAAAAACGCCGCGTGAATCGAGCCCCAAGCGCAACGTACGGGATATGTTACTGGCAGGCGCATTAGGCTTAGTGGTGGCTAGCCTTAACTATGCGGTGATGACACGTGAGACGCTGTCGATATCTGAGTTCTTCGTTGAAAACAGTAAACCTGGCGGCGGCGGGTACAACGTCGTCAACGTGATATTGGTCGACTTCCGTGGCTTCGATACGCTTGGCGAGATTACGGTGCTGGCCATTGCTGGCTTAGCCATCTTTAAACTATTGAACCGGCTACGGTTGTTTATCCCGCATAGCGATGGCGAAGGTCGTGTTTGGTCGCCTGATCGCTATCCCGCCATTTTAACGTCGATTTCTATGACGTTACTGCCCCTGGCGCTGCTGGTTTCTGCGTTTATCTTCTTACGCGGCCATAACCAGCCTGGCGGCGGGTTTATCGCCGGCTTGATTACGGCTGTCGCACTTATCTTGCTGTATATGGCACGCGGCGTGGAGTGGGCACAAGAGCGTCTAAACTTCCCCTTCCAGCCGGTGGCCGTGGTAGGCGTTGCCATTGCAACACTCACAGGGCTGGGTAGCTGGCTTTTGGGCTATCCGTTCCTGACGTCATCTTTCGGCTACTTTACGCTGCCACTGATTGGCACCTTTGAACTGGCTACCGCTCTGCTCTTTGATCTTGGCGTTTATCTAGCGGTTGTCGGTGCAACGCTGATGATTCTGGCCAACCTGGGTAAAGTAACCACGCCACACCGACCCGTCACCGAACCCAAAGCAAGCGATGATTCGAGTACGCCCACTAACAAGGAGTCCCACTAATGGAAATGCTCTATGCCATTACAACGGGCATATTAACTGCGTGCGGACTCTATCTAACACTGCGCGGGCGTACGTTCCCCGTTGTGGTTGGTCTGACGCTGCTCTCCTACGCGGTCAACCTATTTTTGTTTTCCATGGGCGGCTTAACCACGGATGGCGCTGCTCTGGTAAATGAAGGCACGAACATTGCTGACCCGCTGCCCCAGGCACTGGTATTAACAGCGATCGTGATTGGTTTTGCGATGACCGCCTTTGTGGTCATCCTGGCCATGCGTGCACGCAGCGAAGTAGGTAACGACCATGTCGACGGCAAAAAGGAAGACCACGAA
>NZ_JABUZF010000141.1:0-24639 GCF_014897885.1 Halomonas sp. 3D7M
GCCCGCCAGTACCGAACCAGCCACCGATGCTAAGCCACCGCACATCACCGCAAATAGCTGCGAAGGCGTCATGCGGGCGATAAACGGACGTACCACCAGCGGCGCTTCGGTTTGGCCAACAAAGATATTTGCCGTGGCAGAAAGAGATTCGGTGCGAGAAGTGCCAAGTGCTTTTTGCAGTGCGCCGCCTAAAATCCGAATGACCCACTGCATAATGCCTATGTAGTAAAGTACTGCGATGAGTGACGAGAAAAAGATAATCACGGGCAGTACTTTTATGGCAAAAACAAAGCCGACGTTATCGACATCGGCTAAGCCGCCAAACAGAAAGCCAATGCCGTCATTGGCGTAGACCAATACTTGGCTAACACCAGACGAAATGGCTTGCAGAACTGCTTGGCCAAAGGGCACATAAAGCACAAATGCACCGATACCTGCCTGAATGGCAAATGCACCAAGCACGGTGCGCAGCCGGATGGATTTACGGTCGTAAGAGAAGATAAGTGCGATGGTTACCAGTGTAACCATGCCTACCAAGCTCATGATGAGAGTCATGTGGGTACCTTCCGAGCGTGTGAAGTGGAGCGATTACAGTAAGTTTAATTTTACTGAGTAAATCATCGCATTTTGGTAAGCGTTCGGGGTACCCAGCTTATTGTCTGAGTAGCGATACTGCACGCCAGTGGTAATTAGCTCAGAAGGATGCCACCACAAGCTAAGCGCGCCGTTGGTGCCTACGCTCCCCGCTTTATCACCTACGTAGTTTTGTTCCAGGTACTCGTCGTCACGGCCAAAGGTTTGTTCATGCCAGTTGGTGACGCTGAAGTTCTGGTTGAGCGCTGAGAAGTCATAACCTGCTACCCAGCCTGCCATAAAGCCGTTCATGCCAGTGTAGCTGTCGCTCTGCACACGTGCTGCGCCAATAAACGGTTTAAACCATAGGCCATTGTCGAACGTCGTGCGGTAGCCGAGGCCGAGAATTTGATCCTGCTCGCGAGCGTTGAAACCATAATCGCGGAAGTCGTACAGGTGCGCGTAGATTGATAGCGGGCTGTCGCCGAGATAAATATGCGATGTGACTTTTCCAGCGGTACGAAAGTTGTCTTTACCACCGCTTGATTCGTCAAACTGATCGTTGGTTGGGTTCTCGAAATCGAAGAAACCGTAGAATTCGCCCCAGCTGTAACCGACGCCGCCTTCGATTTCGACAAACGTGAAGTCGCTTTTTGCTGCGTTACTAGCGGTACGCGCTTCAGTACCGTTAGACCAATCCAAGTAGTTCACCGAAACGTTGGCAAACGACCAAAGGGGCGTCGTTGGTGACGCGGGGGTGTCGTTTGCTAACGCTGGCGTTACCAGCGCAGCGCTAGCCAGCAAAACGCCAGCGCCAAGCGTGACGAAAGAAGAACGAGAAGGGGTGTGAGCAGTCATGGAAGCCTCAACAGGGTTGTTATGAGTCGTGTGGGCTGGTGTTGATGTTAAAATTATAACATTTAGTGTTATTTTTTTAACGTTGATTTGCAAGTATTAGCCCATCAACGCTTTGTATATGTGATATGACTCTCAAATAGTCGAAGAGCAGTGTCTGACAGTGGAAATATAATGAGGGCTGGCTCAGCATAGGCCTTGGATACCCACTAACCGCTGATAACAAATAACGCCTGAACTTGGGATTAAAGGAGAGGTTTGCCATGAATGACCGAAGCGCTCAGCGTTTGGCAATGTTGCAAGAAGCGCTTGCCAGCGGGGGGACATTGCATCTGCGCGATGCTGCTGAGCTGTGCGGTGTTTCTGAAATGACGATCCGTCGGGACGTTACTACGCAGCCTTCGGCGATTAGCTTGTTGGGCGGTCGGTTGGTCATGGCAAACTACCCTGGCGTAACACCGGTGTACGATCTGACTGAGCAACAGGCCAGCCATTATCAGATTAAGCACCGCCTCTGTCAGCGAGTTGCCAGCTTTATCGAAGACGGCGATACGCTATTCATTGACTGCGGTTCAACACTGATTCCTTTACTTAGTCAGTTAAGCCATTTCCGCGAGCTCACTGTGGTGACGTATGCCCTTAACGTGGCTAACTCAGTGGCCGCGCTGCCTAATGTGCGGTTAGTGCTGCTAGGGGGACTGTTTTATGCCTCATCACAATCGTTTGGTAGTGATGGTATGCGTGCTGCGATTGAGCGTTTAGGCATTAATAAAGCATTGATCTCTGCCGCAGGAGTGGACTGCGAGCGTGGGGTTAGTTGTTTCCATTTTCATGAAGTAGCGCCAAAACAGGCTGCCATTGCAACGGCTATGCAGCGCCTGTTGATTGTTGATGCCAGCAAATTTGGTTTAGTGCGCCCAGCCTATTTTGCCGCGTTATCCGATTTCGATATTGTCGTGACCGACGATGACAGTGCGTCGAAAGTTCAAGATTGTCTTCCTCATGCATCACCCAGTGTGACAGTCGCTTAACACACTATTGAGCATTCGGGGTGCGGCAAAGCGTCTCTTTCTGATTGATCCAGATCAATAGAAAATACTTTAGTCTTAGTTTATGCGCGCGTGGCGTGTATTGGCTATGACTCGCTACCAATCCCTTCGGTAGCGCATATTTTTCCCGGAGCAACGCATACGTACTCACTGTTCTGGGAAAAGTATGGGGTGTTAGTTAGCGGGCTATTTAGCTAGCTATTCAGCTGGTCAAATAGTGCGCTGTTTTGGACAACTCTCTGACGAGATCACACCATGCAACGACATACCCTCTGGCGCAGGCGAGGCACATTCGTGCTCGTCATGTTGTGCCTGTTGTTAACGGGCTGCAGTTCTGCATTGTTGGATCCCAAAGGGCAGATTGGCGTTGAGCAACGCTCGCTAATACTGACCTCATTTGGGCTGATGCTAATTGTAGTGATTCCAGTGATAGTGATGACGCTGCTGTTTGGTTGGCGTTATCGGCGCAGCAATCGCAATGTTGCTAAATACCTACCCGACTGGGCGCACTCTAATGCGATTGAAGTCGCGGTATGGACAGTGCCTTGTTTAATCATCGCTGTCTTAGCGTTTCTTACCTGGAAAACCTCCCATAGTTTAGATCCCCATAAGCCCATCGAAAGCGATACCGCCGCAATGGAAATCCAAGTGGTAGCGCTGGACTGGAAATGGCTGTTCATCTACCCCGAACAAGGCATTGCCAGTGTCAACGAGCTTGCCTTTCCTGTGGATACACCGGTGCGTTTTCGAGTCAGCTCTGGCTCTGTGATGAATGCGTTCTTTATTCCGCGCTTAGGCAGCCAAATTTATGCCATGGCGGGTATGGATAACGATGTTCATCTAATTGCAGACGACGTCGGCGTTTATCCAGGCCGTTCCACAAATTACAGCGGTGCTGGCTTCTCAGGAATGACCTTCGATGCTCACGTTACCACCCCAGAAGAATTTGAGGCGTGGGTTGAAAACGTGCGGGCTTCCAATGAAACCCTGACCTATCCCGACCGTTATAGCGATTTAGCCAAACCGAGTGAATACCACCCGGTCGAGTACTTCTCTGAGGTATCTCCGGCGCTCTATACGTCGATTCTGACCAGCTTTCATACCGGTGGCAGTGGGCACGGTGGTCATGGCGACCATGTTAACCACGAAGCCGTCAGTGATGTTGACGATAGCCACGGCGAGTCTGGCGAGCTAGAAAGCGCAGGCGCTACCCATCATCAGGCCGCGTTTGGCCACGTTACCAATCAGCATGCTAGTGAGGATCACGCGATGAGCGGCCATCCCACAAGCGTTGAAGCGGGGGGTTAAGCATGTTTGGAAAACTGACATTAGAGTCGATTCCGTATCACGAACCGATCATTATGATCGTTGCCGCCATGATGGCGATTGGCGGTGCTGCGCTTATCGGCGCATTAACCTATTACCGAAAGTGGGGCTGGCTGTGGAGCGAGTGGTTTACCTCCGTTGATCACAAAAAGCTCGGTATTATGTATTTTGTGGTTGCCTTGGTGATGCTGCTACGCGGCTTTGCTGATGCCATTATGATGCGTACCCAGTTGGCTATGGCGGCTGGTGGGGCCGCGGGTTACCTCCCTCCTGAACACTATGATCAGATCTTTACCGCCCATGGCGTGATTATGATCTTTTTCGTTGCGATGCCCATGGTCATCGGCTTGATGAATCTGGTGGTGCCGCTGCAAATTGGCGCACGCGACGTTGCTTTTCCTTTCTTGAATAACCTGAGCTTTTGGCTGTTCGCGGTGTCCGCGATTCTAGTTAATATTTCCCTTGTAGTAGGAGAATTCGCCAAAACTGGCTGGCTCGCTTATGCGCCACTTTCGGGGATAGAGTTTAGCCCTGGTGTGGGGGTCGACTATTGGATATGGGCGTTACAAATATCCGGCATAGGGACGACGCTCACCGGGATTAATTTCTTTGTCACAATCCTGAAAATGCGCACCAAAGGCATGACCATGTTCCGCATGCCTATTTTTACCTGGACATCGCTTTGTGCCAACGTCCTGATTATTGCCTCTTTCCCGATTCTTACCGCGACCATCGCGCTGTTAACCCTAGACCGCTACTTCGGCATGCACTTCTTCACCAATGATTTTGGCGGCAACATGATGATGTACGTCAACCTCATCTGGGCCTGGGGGCATCCGGAAGTGTATATCCTGATCCTGCCAGCCTTCGGCGTGTTCTCTGAAGTGATCGCGACCTTCGCGCGTAAGCGTTTGTTTGGTTACACCACCATGGTATGGGCCACAGTGGCGATCACGCTGCTGTCGTTTATTGTCTGGTTGCACCACTTCTTCACCATGGGGGCTGGTGCAAACGTCAACGCCTTCTTCGGCATTATGACGATGATTATTGCCATTCCTACCGGGGTGAAAGTATTCAACTGGCTGTTCACTATCTTCCGCGGCAGCCTGGAGCTGACCTCGCCGGTGCTATGGACCTTAGGCTTTATTATTACTTTCACTTTAGGCGGTATGACCGGCGTGATGCTGGCGCTACCCGCTGCCAACTTTGTATTGCATAACAGCCTGTTCGTGATTGCCCACTTCCACAACGTGATTATTGGTGGCGTGGTGTTTGGCATGATGGCGGGCTTAACGTACTGGTTCCCCAAAGCATTCGGCTTCACGCTTAGCGAGAAGTGGGGCAAGCGTTCATTCTGGTGTTGGTTTATTGGCTTCTATGTCGCCTTTATGCCGCTCTATGTGTTGAGCTTCTTTGGTGCGGTGCGCCGCATGCAGTCCTACGCCAACCCAGAGTGGCAGTCGTGGATGATCCTGGCCTGGGTAGGTGCCGTCATCATCATGATGGGCATTGCCTGCACCATTATTCAGTTCTGGGTGAGCATTCGTGACCGCAAGCTGAATGCCGATGTGACTGGCGACCCATGGGATGGCCGTACATTGGAGTGGTCAACGTCATCACCAGCACCGTTCTACAACTTTGCCCGTTTGCCTGAAGTTGGCGATATCGACAGTTTCTGGTCGCAAAAACAGCGTAGCAACGAACAGTTGGATGAAGCGCCTTATACCGATATCCACATGCCTCGTAATACCGTGGCAGGGCCGATCATCAGCTTGTTTGCCCTGGTACTTGGTTTTGCACTGGTATGGCATATCTGGTGGCTAGCCGCGGCGGGTGCGCTTGGCGTAGTCATCAGCTTCTTAGCGCGTGTTTTCAACGATGATATCGACTACTACGTGCCTGCCGCAGAAGTGGAGCGGATTGAGCGTGAGCACCAGCAGCGCAAAACCACCCCGACCGCCAGTGACTCAACTGATAGTAAGCAGACAAACTATGCGGAGGCGCGAGCGTAATGGCTACCGATACCCTACGCCATGGCGCAACGTCTGAGCCCCATGAGCACCATGATGCCAGCGGCACCAAATTATTCGGCTTTTGGGTCTATCTAATGAGCGATCTGGTGATCTTCGGGTCACTGTTTGCTACCTACGCCGTGCTCATGAAGGGCATGGCGGGCGGCCCGACGGCGGCAGATATTTTCGAGCTACCTTTCGTGCTCGTCGAAACTTTCTTACTGCTGTTTAGTAGCTTTACTTTCGGCATAGGCGTGTTGGCCATGAATGCTGAGCGCATTGGCCAAGTAAAGGCGTGGTTAGCGATAACCTTCCTGCTGGGCGCGGCGTTTGTTGGCATGGAAGTTTATGAGTTCCAGCACTTGATTCATCAAGGGTATGGGCCCGATCAGAGTGCGTTTCTCTCGTCGTTTTTCACCCTGGTGGGCACTCACGGGCTGCACGTGACCGTTGGTTTGGTATGGATCCTCGTCATGTTGGTGCAGCTTTCTACCAAAGGGCTAACACCGATGACTCGCCCTAGAATTCTGTGCCTAAGCCTATTCTGGCACTTTCTGGATATCGTCTGGATCTGTGTTTTCTCGTTCGTTTATTTAATGGGAGTGCTGTGAGATGAGCCATTCTTCATCTAATTCAACTTCTTCCCATGGCAGCGTTAAATCGTATGTGACTGGGCTTCTGCTATCTTTAGTGCTAACCGTGATTCCATTCGCGGTCGTGATGAGCGGTGCACTAAGCACCGTCACGACGGTGGTCGTTATCGCAGTAACAGCCGTGCTGCAGATTTTGGTTCAGCTGGTCATGTTTATGCATATGAACACCAACGCCGACGAAGGGTGGAACGTGATGTCTTTCGTTTTCACGCTGACGATACTTGTCTTGGTGGTAGGGGGCTCTTTATGGATCATGCAGCATCTGCATCTCAACATGATGATCGGTTAACGGTGGTGCCTAGCCGTTGGCGTGACCTACTCGCGCTAACAAAGCCAGGCATTATTGGCGGCAATCTCATTGCAACCTTAGGCGGTTATTTTTTAGCCGCCCACGGTACCTTTGATTGGGTCACGTTTAGTACGGTCATGTTGGGTATTGCACTGGTCATTGCGTCTGGCTGCGCCTGTAATAACGTTATTGACCGTGATATCGATGCTTTGATGGCGCGTACGCGCCATCGCCCTCTGGCCAAAGGACGTATCTCTATTACTCAGGCATTAGGCGTTTCGGCGCTGCTTGGGGTAGCGGGCGTGGTGTGTTTGGCGCTGGGCACCAACGGCTTAACCGTGGCATTAGCGGTGATCGGCTGGGGCGTTTACGTTGGGCTGTACAGCCTTTATATGAAGCGACACTCTGAATACGGCACGTTGGTGGGCAGCCTTTCTGGGGCGATGCCGCCGGTTGTTGGTTATTGTGCGGTGACGGGGCAGTTTGATAGCGGTGCTTTCATGCTGCTGGTCATCTTCTGCCTTTGGCAGATGCCGCATTCGTATGCCATTGCGATTTTTCGCTATGCGGATTATCGCCGGGCATCGATTCCAGTGCTGCCGGTGGTGCATGGTATCAAACGGGCAAAACACCACATCTTGGGCTACATCGTCGCGTTTATTCCTGCGTCGCTCGCCTTGGTGCTAGCCAGTCAAGCGGGTACGGGCTACCTCTGCGTTGCATTAGCAATGGGCGGCTACTGGCTGTACTTAGCGCTGTGTGGTTTTCGACTGGGTGATGACGTACGCTGGGCCAAAAAGGTGTTCGGTGTATCGATTCTGACGATTACCGCAATGAGCTTAGTGATGGTGTTGGAAGCCATGGTGCCTATGTGGGCCTGACAGGTAATTCTTACACACGTTAATTCGCTAAATAAAATAGCCCCAGGCAGTGCCTGGGGCTATTTTTCTATGTGGAGTCACGGTCAGTAATGACTTAAGACGTGGTGCAATTGTTAATTGATATTGGCCACCCATGAATAACGTCTACCTGCGATTATTGGTATTCTGAGCCGACTAATGACGTGATATCACGTTCGCCACCTGCCCCTCAGAGAATTATCATGGATGATAACCGTCTAAGCGCCTTGGATCGTAGCACCAGCATTGGGTTGATTCTTATTGCCCTGTTTCAGGGGGTTGCACTCTACGCGTTGCATCTGGCTGTTGAACATACACACTGGCTAGCCACTGACCAACGCTGGCTAAGCGCACTTTATTCCATCACTATCGTGGTACCTGCCTTTTACCTGATTAGCATGGTGCGACTGCGGGATCGTATCAATTTAATACCGCTGTTGTTGACGCCTCTGCTGTTTTGGATGGGGTGGCACCTTGGTTGGGCAACCTCTATGCCGGAAGCGCCTTACCGGAATACATCACCCCTGATGGCTTCCTTTAGTATGACTGTGGGGGTGGCTATGCTCATCCTTGCTCTGTTCTTTAGAAGCAGTGCTTCCAGTGGCACATGGCCAAAAGCCTATCAACCATTGCTGAATTACTCATGGGAATTCGCCCTGACAATTGCCCAGGTCAGTCTGTTTATAGGGGTGTTTTGGGTAATTTTGGGGCTATGGGGAGCGCTTTTTACTGCCATCGGCATAGACTTTTTTGAACGTGTTTTTTATAAGCCGGTGTTTGTCTATCCGGTTACCTGGTTGATGCTCGGTATCGCCGTGGTGATGATTCGCAACCGGTTCCGCTTTCTTGCCAGCGTAAGGCTGATGTGTGAAGCGCTTATCAAGACACTTTTGCCGTTAGTTGCCTTGGTCATCCTGCTATTCTTCACCGTGCTGATGTGGACAGGGTTAGAACCCATATGGGATACAGGCAAGGCAGCGCAAATCCTTATGGCGCTGATGTTAACCTTGCTACTGTTCTTTAACGCTGTATTCCATCAAACCCATAGCAACTCTCCTTACCCTGGTTGGCTACGCAATACGGTTTTGGTGGCGGTCGTACTCCTGCCAATTGGCAGCCTATTGGCGGCTTGGGCACTATGGCTGCGTATCGACCAGTATGGGCTCAGTTTGGACCGGTTATGGGCTGGACTGCTGCAAGCATTGGTGGCGACTTTTACCTTCAGTTACAGCGTGATAATACTTTGGCGCCGAAAAGCAGCGTTACCCGGTATTCACCGCGTCAATAGGTGGCTGGCTCTTCTGGTGGCCAGTGTGCTGATACTGGTTAATACGCCACTGGCTGACATGAGCCACTGGTCTGCCCAGCATCAGGTAAAGCGATTATTGGATGGGCACACAGCAGTGGAAGATTTTGATTTCGACTATGTGCTCTATCGACTTGGGCGGCCCGGCAACCTAGCTCTGCAAGAGCTGGCCGAGAGCGAGTTTGCCCAGACGCATCCTGAGCTGAAACGTCGTGTCGAGTTTCACATAAAGCAAGCTCAATCCGGTAACACCGAGTCTCTGTTGGATACTAACGATCTAGCCCAACAGTTTCGTATAAGGCCTGAGACGGCTACGATGCCCGAGTCTTTACTGGTGCTGCTGGCTAAACAGGATTTGATGTGCTTGAACCAGCCGGATCCTTGCAGAGCGGTTCGTATTGACGATGACCCGAGTATCCAGTGGCTGATTTACGACCAATACACCTTTCAAGCGAAGGCCTACGCCGAGCGCAATCAGGCCTGGCATTGGGTAGGTGATTTAGTGTCGTTGGGTAGCGAGCAGAAACATCATGCCGAAGAGTGTCTACATAGCTACTCGTATAGCAAATTACAGCGTATACCTGAATCTTTGAATATCTATCGAACCGGCTCCTGTTTACACTTTTTACGGCCCTCTCTTGAGTTTGTCAGGCAGCAATTATCAACCGCTGAGAACTAGCTTGATGTGAAGGGGGGATAGCGCCGACCTGGGTAGCCTGGGAAATAGGTTATTAACTTCCTCCCGTTTCGGCATCATGGTTCCCGGTCCCTGAGGGGCACCATCAATCAATGCATCGTTGATAGAAGAGCCATAGTTAATGACCAGCATCGGTGTGCTCATGACAACCTTTGTAAAGTAGTTAGCGTAAAAGTGGTTTAGACCTTGGTATGATATGCTGCGCTGCATGATATTAGCGCGGTATTGCGTTAGCCTTCAGCATAAAATGTCGTCATCCTGCTGTTTAATCTACTTATCGTGAGCCGTTTTGTTCCTATGCCTTCTACCTCGTTACCAACGCTACTGCCTCGCCACCTAGCCATTTTTCTGATGATGTCGGTGGCTACCATGTTCGCAGCTAACCACGTTTCCGCGCGGCTTGCGTTTGATAATGGTACTGGCTTACTTCTTGCGGTATTGATGCGTTCTGGCGTGGCGTGTTTGATTTTACTGACGCTGGTCGTGGTTCAAAAAAAGCGGCTTTGGCTACCGCCCGGCACATGGCCATGGCAGTTGGCAGTAGGGCTTCTGATTGCCATTCAAAGCGTGAGCCTTTATTCAGCGGTTGCACGTTTGCCAGTGGTCATTGCTCTGTTGCTGGTCAACACCTTTCCTATTCAATTAGCGCTGTTAAGTTGGGCGTTGGGCGGACCTCGGCCTTCGCTGCGCAGTTGCCTGATTATGGGCACTATTTTGATTGGGCTGCTAGTGGTGCTCGATATACCGAGTTGGTTCGCGGATGCCAATGCCATGGGGCCTGAGTGGTTGGTTGGTATTGGGTTTGGGTTAAGTGCCGCTTTTGCGTTTGCTTGCGCGCTTTGGGTCACTGAGCATCGATTGGCAGGGGTTGGCAGCACCTTACGTAGCCTGCTGACCATGCAAACGGTGTTTATTGTCATGATCGTTGGTGGGGTGCTGGGGGCGGTTCCTGGGGGAATGAGCTTGCCAGATAACAGCGCAGGCTGGACAGGACTAGCCTTGTTAGCTTTGCTATACGGTAGTGCTTTTTCCCTACTGTTTATTTTTGTGCCACGCCTGGACATGGCGCGCAATGCTCCGGTGATGAACTTCGAGCCAGTAGCGTCTTTACTACTTGGTTATATCGTTCTAGGTCAGATGCTAAGCCCAAGCCAACTCGTAGGTGGGGCAGTGGTCGTTGGCGGCATTGTTGTGCTCAGTCTTTCGAAAGGTAGGTAAGTAGGAGGGGAAAAAGGAAACTGTGTGCAAGTTGGGCTGGCAGATTGCGTTCTCCTAAAGTATAAGCCAAAATTAAAAAGTGTAAGGAAACGCTGTTTTTTAACTGAGGTTTAACTTATGAAGATGACCGTATTATCACTCACCTCTGCCGCTCTTTTAGTTGGTGCGGGTACGTTCGCGGCATCGGCTCAAGCGCAACAATCCTTCCAGTACCCACAAGGATATGTGGGCGGCGATGCCATGTTTTGGAGCCTGAACCCAGAAAGAGGCTCTTCACGCGATGACGTTGGTTTGCGTCTCCGTGGTGGGGCACAGTTCAATGACTATTTTGCCTTAGAAGGTCATTTGGGGACAGGTGGTTCAGATGGTGGTGCCGAGCTAAATCACGTTGCGGGTGCTTATGCGAAAGGTATCGTACCCATTGCTCCAGAAGTGCGTTTGTATGGCTTAGCGGGCTTCACAGAGGTTGATATTAATAGCGACCGTGAAACCGGTTTCTCCTACGGTGCCGGTGCGGAAATGGATATCAGTTCCAATGTATCGGTAGGCGCTGACTACATGCGCTACCTGGATAAATCTGCCTATGATTTTGATGCTGCCAGTGTAGGCCTAAAGTACCGTTTTTAAGGCAATCGCCTAACACTTAATTAACCTATCAGCAGAAATAAAGCCCTATTGCTAACCCTAGCGATAGGGCTTTTTTTGCGCTAAGAATAGGGGCTTGCTAGCGAATGGTAAGGGTATCTGGTTCGCATAATAAGTTGATGTATCAAGGGAAAGTCATTGGAGTGACTTTATTGAGCGCTTGTTCATAATGAGAATATTGTTAGCGTGCTAATGATTTGTTAGACTAAAGTATTCCACCTAATAATATCTCCAAGCGGTGACATCGCCGCTTTGGTGCTCGTCAATGAGAAATCCCAATGTCCCCTGATCAAAAATTTACTCGCTGGGTGAAAATAGCCCTGACCGTATTTTTATTGCTATTCGTTTACTTCTTAATGGCCGATAGCTTTATGCCCATGACGCCTGAGGCGCGGGCAATGCGCCCCGTCACCAGCATTGCTCCTGAGCTAAGCGGCCCTGTGCAAGAAGTTGTGGTGAGAGACCATCAGCCGGTAACCCAGGGTGATGTGCTGTTTCGCTTAGACCCATCTCCCTTTCAAATCGCTCACTCCCAAGCCCAATTAAACCGGGAGCAAGCGGAGCAAGAAAACGCCCGCTTAAATGCAGAGCTAGCGGCTGCCAGGGCATCACTTGCCTCGGCACAGGCTACTTACGATGAGCACAGCGGTGAGCGCCGCCGTGCTGAAGCGCTGCTTGGGCGTCAGGGGATTTCTCGTCAGCAGTACGAACAGCAGGTCGCGGCCGAACATACCGCACAGGCGGCTGTGGCATCTGCCCAGGCACAGATTGAAAGCTTAGAGGTACAGTTGGGAGAAGAGGGCGACGATAACTTACGCCTTCGCCAAGCGAATAATGCCCTTGAAAAAGCTGAACTGGATTTAGCCCATACGGTGGTAAAAGCGCCAGAGTCCGGTGTGGTCGCTAATCTTCAGCTACAGCCTGGCCATTATGTGCAGGCGGGGCAGCCTGCGGTGGCGCTGGTCGCGAGCACGGTAGAGGTCGTGGCTGATTTTCGTGAAAAGAGCCTGCGCCATGTGGCGCTTGGCGATGAAGCAAAAGTGGTATTCGATGCGTTGCCTGGACGAATTTTTGAAGGGCATGTCAGTGCCTTTGACGCCGGCACCCGCGCAGGCCAGCAGGCAGCGGATGGTCAACTTGTGGATATTCCTGCTTCAGATCGTTGGATACGAGATGCGCAACGTGCGCGTATTCATGTGGCGTTAGATACGCCGTTGACTGAACTACCCCCGAGTGGTGCGCGGGCAACAGTGCAACTAGTGCCGGGCGAACATGACATGGCTAAACCGTTTGCATGGTTGCAGGCGCACCTGATTAGTTGGCTGCACTATGTTTACTAAAGCGGCTATTAAAACGGTTATTAAAAAAACACCCATAGAGGCTGTTAATAAGCCAGCGCTCTCTCAAAACGGCCTGCGCCAGTGCCTGCGGGTAGCGGGAGGCGGTTCGCTGGGGTTTATTATTAGCCAATTGATGGGCTGGAATTATGGCGTTTTTTTTACCGTTTTCCCGATGTTCTTGTTGGGTATGGTACCCATTTTAAATGGCAGCATCATTCGCCAGTTTTTGGCGAACGTTAGCTTGAATGCTTTGGAAGTCAGCTTGGTGGTGGGGCTTCTAAAGCATATGCCGGTAGTGATGACACTGGTCGTACTAGGTCTGTTTTTGCTGCGCTTCAATCTAATGGCAAAAGGCCCGCTGTTTCTGTTTGGCGCGAATGGCGTGTTGACGCTAAGCATATTGCTGCACTTTGCTAGCTACCCTGGTGTTGATTTAAGCGATCTGTTGGCGAGTAATATTATGGCCAGCCTGCTGGCGGTATTTATTGCCATGTTGATGCATACGCTATTTCCCGATGTTGAACCCCGCCAGCCACCACCGCGTGGTACAAAGCCTGCAGCCCAAATTCGCCATGAAACATTGATGGGCGGCATTACGGCCACGCTCTCGTTTGTAGTGTTCCAAATGTTTGACCTTCGCGATTCGCTGTCAGCGCAAATGGCCACCATTCTGATTCTGTTTGCTTTAGGCTATTCCGGTGCTCGCGTGTCGGCAGGTAAGCGAGCAATCGGTACGCTACTGGGCTGTAATCTGGCGCTGGCAATGCAGCTATTGCTTTACACCCAAAGCCATCATTTTTTGCTGGTGATTTTGCTCTATTGGCTTGGACTAATGCTGTTTGCTAGAGAACATATTTTAGAAGGTGGCGGCTCAGGCATTGGCTTTGGAGGGCTGACAACGTTGGGTATTCTCTTTGGACAATCGTTAGGCCCGCAGCAAGACCTTGTTTATAGCGCGCTTTATCGGTTCTCTTCGATGAGCGTTGCGCTCGTGGGCACCTTGTTGGTAATGGCTTGTTTACACTGTTTGCTAAATAGTTGGCAGCCAACGCGCCTGCCTAAAAGTAATTGAGGTAACTTTTCTAACAAAGGCTACGCTAAGGAAGGTGTCGCCATTCGAAGTGAGTATTCACTTAGTGAGCGGCATCATCCCCACTAACGGATTAGAGGTGTTCGTCATGGCAAGTGGCAAAGAAGATAAAGTGAAAGGTACTGTCAATAAGGCCGCCGGAAAAGTGAAGGAAGCAGCTGGCAAAGTAACCGGAAGTAGTAAAACAGAAGCTAAGGGTAAAGCCCAACAAGTAAAGGGCGAACTGCAGAAAGGTAAAGGTAAGGCCAAGGAGAAGGCTAAGAAATAGTGTCTAGCCAGGGCATTCCAGTGCCAACAGAGGTCAATAACCTCTGTTGGCTTTTAGGTGGTAACTCAGTAGTGGCCAAGCAGCTTCCACCATAAACCACCAACGACTACCCAAATGAGCAGATTCACCACGCTCATAATGAAACCTGCTTTCCACCACTCTCCCAGCGTCAGGTAGCCTGAGCCAAAAATGACTGGTGAAGTGCCTGTGGCGTAATGGGTTAAGGTCATCATAATCGAAGATGTGGCCGCCATAATCAGTACAAAAGGCATAGGTGGGGCGCCGAGACTTAAGCCAACGGTGAGAAATGCTGCCATCATCGCAGTGATGTGTGCAGTCGTGCTGGCAAAAAAGTAATGGGTATAAAGAAAGGTAAGTACCAGAAGCGCAGAGGCTCCCGCCCAACCAATCCCCATTGTGGTAATCCAGCTCTGCATATTCGCTGAAAACCAACTAATAAGGCCTGTTTCGTTAAGTTGGCTTGCCATCATGATAAGAGCACCAAACCACAGCAGCGTATCCCACGCATTTTTTTCTTTCAGCACATCTTCCCAGGTCAAAACCCCTGTTAGCAGGAGTAGCGATAAGCCAATAAACGCAGACGTGGTGGTATTAAGCGTGACCGCATCCCCCAGGAAAATCGCTGGGATATCCGCCCAAAGCAAAAGCAGCACTAAGAAAACGAGCAACATGATGCCTTCGTTTCGGCTTAGCTTTCCTAGTTCGGCAAGTTTGTCTCTCGCCAACTGGGTGGCATTCGGGGTTTCTTTAATTTCCGGTGGGTAAAGCAAGTACAGAATGTACGGCATCGCCAGGATGGCGACCAAGCCCGGCAGCAGCATGGCGACCGCCCAGGTTAACCAGCTCAGCTGTATTTCTGCTCCAGTGGCGGACGAGATAAGTTGAACGGTTAATGGGTTAGGGGCGGTGGCGGTGATGAACATAGCCGAGGTGATGGGGTTGCTGTGGTAATTCACCAGCGCTAGATATTTGCCGATTTTACCAGACGTGTTGTCTTCAGGGTGTGAGTCAAAGCTGTGAGCGATAGAGCGCATAATGGGATGAATGATACCGCCACCCCGCGCTGTATTACTTGGTGTGACAGGCGCAATTGAAAGCTCGGAAAAGGCGAGTCCATAGCCAATTCCCAACGTGCGCTTGCCAAAAATCGAGATGAAGTAGTAGCCAATACGTGCACCCAGACCAGTTTTAATCAACCCACGTGAAATCATAATCGCAATGGCAATTAACCAGATAAGTGGGTTGGCATAACTGCTTAAGGCGACATTGATGGCCTCACCTGGCGTGTCGCCGGTAACACCACTTGCCGCGACAATAGAAATCGCAATCACAGAGATCGCCCCAATAGGCATGGCTTTGCCGATGATAGCGACAATAGTGCCGACAAATATTGCCAGCATAAGCCAAGCGTTTGGCGTCAGCCCTTCTGGCAAAGGAATCACCAGCCAAATCAATAGAGTGGTGGCCACAGCGACTGCGGTCGACCAGGGGTTGAAAGGTAGTGTCGGCATAATGGATACCTATAGATTAAAAAAACAGCAGCCAGCGGTACACTTGGTATAAGTAAGATAGCGCGCTAAATGCTATTTAAGTCTATAGATATCTAATGTATCTCTCATTGTTCCACGTCAATTGCCGTTCCATCATCCAGTGGGCTCAATAGTGATGGGGTATCACTCACTTCAATCATGCCTACCATGATGAAAGCGGCTATTTTTGTTGAGCCTGGGCACATTGAAATTGACGACAAACCCAATGGCACATTTATCAGCCAGGCTGCCGACGAAAAACTCGCTAGCGTCCACAGTGACACGATGACAGCTGTATCCAATAGCGAGTTTTTCGGATGTTAGGGATAGCCCGTTTTATTTCAGTTCCAGTGAGAAGCTCATTTCAACGCCTGCATCATCCACTCTGAACCAGTACTCCATGTTCTTGTAGATATCGCTATATTGCTTGAGCAAATCAATATCAAGCTCTGCCAATTCATCGGAAGGCATTTGCGCTATAACATCGGCCAGCGAATGGTAGAACTCACCTGTCAGATGGCCATGAACCAGTAGGTCACGCTCGGAAACAGGGGATTGCAGTTCTTCCTGTAGTGTTTCGGAATCGCTGATGCCAACGCCTAAGGTAATGGCGCTTTCAGACATGGCCGCGTAGAGCTCTGGTGAGTCTGGTGGCAGCATCATGCTGTCAATTTTTTTGGCTTCTCCACCGGGTTCAAGTCCAAGTGTCCCTAAATCAGGCACGAACGCGCTGGCTGTAGACAGCAGGGCAAGCGGGTTTTGCGAAGCAAGGGTCAAAAGACCGGTACCGGCGGGCTCGCCCTGTTTCATTGTCAGGCTGTTAAGGCGTGCTCTGAAACCAGATAAGGATGGGCCAACCATCATGGCGATGGGATTATTGATCGCTTTACTGAGCTCATTCCAGCTGCTGTTTAATTCCTGTAGCTCATCACAGCTAAACGGGTTTTGACGCACTTCCTGAGCATACTTCTGAACAGTTTGCATCAGTACCGGTAGATTCAGGCCTAGCCCAAAGCTGGCCATGCCGTCTGTGCTACCAAGGCCCGGAACCTGAGCGGTCATTGCACGAAGATCGCTGACAATAGCCTCATCGGTTTCCAGGATGAGATTCATCTCCATACGGTCGAGGTTATACTCACGCATGCCCATTACAAGACCAGGGAAGCGGTTGGTGATGCGGTCAATATCTGCTTGGCAGGCGGAGAGATCCAGCCGCTCTGCATCAGCCGCGTCCAATAGTGCTTGAGTACCTAAGTGTGTAGGTGTACTCAGCTCACTAAGCAGGCGTGATGAGTCGATTTCCCCAGCACCATAGGGCGTGAAGCCATGACGCTGTTCAATTTCCTCTAGGGCGCCGGTATCACCAATGTTGCTGTCAGGCAGGGTGCTACCCAGCACCTGTGATAGCAACTCATCACTGACATTTTCTGGCACCACCGACATCAGCAGTTGCTTATCGATAATGGCCATGATGGCTTTAATCGGACCATCTTGTGTTAGCACCCAGTACTCTTTTCCATCTGTTGTGGCCGTACTCGGGTTGATATCTGCATTGGTGAGGATGCGCTGCAGCGTTTCGCGGAAAGCGTCTTCATCCTGCAATTCCATACGCAGAGTGGGCAAGATACCCAGTCCGTATAAAGCGACCTGGGGGCTCATTTTAAAGCCCAGTGCATGAATATCATCGAGTGTTTCAACCCCGACAAACTCTTCACCCATAGCGATCAACAGTGACATCAGCGAATGCAACACGTCATCGTCTATTTCGTGCAGCATGTCGCGCAGTTCATCCAAGTCAGCTTCAAGGCTGTTCTTTGGCTGCATGCGCTGGTAAAGAGCAAAGGCATCTTGTTCAGGCATTGATTCCCGTGTTGCCACAAAATAGGGAGAGTCGGCGGGGATATATTTCAACAGGGAAGCTGAGAGGTTTTTTGGTGCTTCCTGCTGGGTGTCTGTTGCTGTTGGCGCGCTATCATCGCTGCAGCCACTCAGCACGCCCGTGCTGAGAAGGGCAAGAGAAATAGCCAAGGATAGTTTCGTTCTCATCTAGAGTCAGTCCTTTGAAAAATGTTGGCTTGAAATTGAACATTTGGAATAAAATTAACTATGAATGATAATCATACACAACTTAAATTAAACTAACCTCTCCTTGCTTAAAAAAATGGCCCTTGAAGTCGTGTAAGACCCAAGAGCCACTCGTTAGTAGCGAAACTTACAGGCTGCTATTTTAAACTTCCTGGTACAGTTCGCTACCTTCGCGGCGGAACTTCTCCGCTTGCTCCTGCATGCCACGTTTGACTGCCTCGGAATCACTTTCAGCGGCATTTTCCGGCGCGCGGTCACGATAGGTATCGCGTACTTCCTGGCTGATCTTCATGGAGCAGAACTTCGGCCCGCACATAGAGCAGAAGTGCGCCACTTTGGCAGAGTCCTTCGGCAGAGTTTCGTCGTGGAATTCACGGGCGGTGTCCGGGTCTAGCCCCAGATTGAACTGGTCTTCCCAGCGGAATTCAAAACGTGCCTTGGAAAGCGCGTTATCGCGACGCTGTGCTGCCGGGTGACCCTTGGCCAAGTCTGCTGCGTGGGCAGCAATTTTGTAGGTGATGATGCCGGTTTTGACGTCATCTTTATTCGGCAGACCCAAGTGCTCCTTCGGCGTCACATAGCAGAGCATTGCACAGCCAAACCAGCCGATCATGGCCGCGCCAATGCCGGAGGTAATGTGGTCGTAGCCGGGGGCGATATCGGTGGTCAGTGGGCCGAGGGTATAGAAAGGTGCCTCGTGACACGCCTCAAGCTGCTTATCCATGTTCTCTTTAATCAGGTGCATGGGCACATGGCCAGGGCCTTCGATCATCACCTGAACATCATGTTTCCAGGCGATCTTCGTCAGCTCACCCAGGGTCTCCAGCTCAGCGAACTGCGCTTCGTCGTTGGCATCGGCGACTGAGCCGGGGCGCAGGCCATCGCCCAGAGAAAACGCTACGTCGTACTGCTTGCAGATCTCACAGATCTCTTCGAAGTGGGTATACAGGAAACTTTCCTGGTGATGGTACAAGCACCACTTGGCCATGATAGAGCCGCCACGGCTGACAATGCCGGTCACTCGGTTGGCAGTCATTGGCACATAGCGCAACAGTACGCCCGCGTGAATGGTGAAGTAATCCACGCCCTGTTCAGCCTGTTCAATCAAGGTGTCGCGGAACACTTCCCAGGTCAGGTTTTCGGCAATGCCGTTGACCTTCTCAAGCGCTTGATAGATCGGCACTGTACCAATCGGCACCGGCGAGTTGCGGATAATCCACTCACGGGTCTCGTGAATGTTCTGGCCCGTGGAAAGGTCCATGATGGTGTCCGATCCCCAGCGGATACCCCAGGTCATTTTGTCGACTTCTTCTTCAATCGACGAGGTAACTGCCGAGTTACCCAGGTTGCCGTTAATCTTCACCAGGAAGTTACGGCCAATAATCATCGGCTCGGATTCTGGGTGGTTGATATTGTTGGGGATGATTGCGCGCCCCCGGGCGACTTCGTCGCGCACAAATTCCGGCGTGATCTCTTCCGGCAATTTTGCACCAAAGCTCTGGCCAGGATGTTGGTGACCAAGAATACGCTCAACTTCAGCGGTGCCTAATGTTTGGCGGCGCTGGTTTTCGCGAATGGCGATAAATTCCATTTCAGGGGTAATAATGCCCTGGCGCGCATAGTGCAATTGGGTGACATTCTTACCTGGTTTTGCCCGGCGCGGGGTGCGAGTTAAATCAAAACGCAACTGGGCAAGTGTCGGGTCGTTAGCGCGGCGATTGCCGTACTCACTGGTGGGGCCGTCAAGGAACTCGGTATCGTTGCGCTCTTCAATCCAGGCGCGGCGCAGGGCGGGTAAGCCTTTGCGTAAATCGTTGTTGGCGGCTGGGTCGGTGTAAGGGCCAGAGGTGTCGTACACCAGTAGCGGCGGATTCTCTTCATCAATGCTGCTGGTTTTAGTGGGCGACAGGGTGATTTCCCGAAACGGCACGCGGATATCTGGTCGTGAGCCTTCAACGTACACCTTGCGCGAGGCGGGCAGCGGTTGAATGGCAGCCGCATCGACCTGAGCAGTTTCAGCTAAAAAATGGCTGGTTCTACTTGTTACGGTCTCAGTTTTTGAGGTCTTAGCTTTTACAGTTTCAGTTTCTAAAGTCTTCGTCATGACGGTCGTCTTCCTTCGTTGTTGATTATGGTTATTGTGTTGGCTTAATGGGTGAGACTTTTGTCTGTTAGATCGCTGTCTATCAGATCTAGACCCATCTGCCAGAAATCGATTTCCAGACGCGTGGCGTCGCGGAAGATCTTGCTTAGCTCGGCAAAGCGGGCAGGGGTAACATCGGCCAGGCGGGCGTTGAGCCATTCAAGCTCAGCCTGCATGGCGGTCTGAAACTCCTGGCTTTCGTACATCGCTATCCAGGCATCAAACGGGTTTTGGCTGCCGCGTAGGGTAGAAGGCTGAGCATTCAGCCAGTTGGCGATTTCGCCGTAGCCCACTAAGCAAGGAGCCAGCGCCACGTGCAAATCGAGCAGGTCGCCGCGATTGCCGGTGTCTAATACGTAGCGGGTATACGCCAAGGTGGCTCTGGCTTCAGGAAGCTCCGCCAGCTCTTGCTCGGAAATTCCCCACTCCTGGCAAAAGCCCACGTGCAGGCCCAACTCCACATCCACAATGGCTTTTAAACCTTCATGGGCTTGGCGCAGATCAGCCAGCGTAGGGCTTTTATAGGCGGCCAACGCGTAGGCGCGGGCGAAGTGAATCAAAAACAGGTAGTCCTGTTTCAAATAGTGGCGAAACGATGCTTCTGGTAGCGCGGCGGTACCCAACTGACGGACAAAATCGTGCTCAATATAGGCGCGCCAGTCGTCATAGCAGGCATTAGTAAGATCAGCAAAGCGGTAGCCCATGGTGCCTCCGGTAGTAATGATCCGGAAGGTGGGCGGTTGAGATCGAGGGAATGGCGCAGAAGGAGGCGTGAAGCTAAGCCGAGGCCATCGCTTGATCCCTACGCCGGTACCCGCGCGCTCGTCATAGGAGCAGCACATTAGCCGGATCAGGTTCAGCGGGACCAGCGCTTTGGCAGTATCAAGTGGATACGCCCTGCGCCATCTCAGCCGGATTCACCGGCACCCCGTCAAGCAGTTAGTGCCAAGCAGTCTAGGAGGAGGAGAGAAGAGATGCAAGGGGGATAGTGAGTGAATAACAGGCTTCTTAGAAACGTTGATGTACTGCATTAACCTAATGGGCTTCTAACACCTGCAAATCCATTACCTAGCACATGGGTATATATTTGAGTGGTTTCGATGCTTTTATGGCCTAGTAACTCTTGAACCGTGCGAATGTCAGTGCCTTGGCTAAGCAACTGAGTTGCGAAACTATGCCGTAAAGAATGGCACGACCCTGGTCGTGTTAGAGCAGAAGACCGCATGGCATATTTAACGGCTTTTTGTACGGCAGAAGTATGGATGTGATGTAGCACTACACGCCCCCACTCATCGAAACAGGGCTTGGATGAAGGAAAAAGCCACTGCCACGCAAGGGAAATGCCTGCATTCGGATATTTTATATCCAGCGCGTAGGGCAGTGATACAGGAATTGCGTTTGTTCCAATGCGAGAGGTCAGCTGTTGTTCAGCGATTTGTATATGGGTATGTAATGGTTGAGCGCATGAAGGTGGCAACAGCGTAGTGCGGTCTTTATTGCCTTTGCCTGCACGGACAGTGATGACGTGGCGCGCAAAATCGATATCTTTTACGCGCAACCGACAAGCTTCGGAGACTCGTAACCCAGAGCCGTACATCAGCGATGCAATCAGGAGCATGGAGCCGGACAGATGCTCAAACACATCCATCACCTCTTTGTGGGAAAGCACGACAGGTAAGCGCTTAGGGCGCTTCGCCCGGCTAAAATTACCCACCTCGCCCAGCGGTTGATCTAGAACGTGGCGATATAGAAACACGATGGCATTGAGTGCCTGGTTTTGTGTTGCCGCAGCGACGTGCCTTTCTAACGCGAGATATTCCAAAAATTGCCGCACTTCATTGCCCGCCATATTGGCAGGATGCTGCATTCTGTGGAAACGAATGAAAAAGCGAATCCAGTAGCAATAGGTTTTCTCAGTACGGAGGCTATAGCGCTTGACCCGCAGGGTCGCCTTGACGCGTTCCATTAGTTTCATAAGAGTCACACTTAATTGCTGTTTATTTGTACAGTATTATTGAGCAGGGAAAAACACGCAAGCACGCGAATTTTGGATAGGATGCCAAAATTGGCTTTGCTCTCTTGGGAATCAATGGGGTAGAGTCAAATTGGGTGTCTGCAAAACCCCAATGAACGTGCCATCGCGTTTATTGGGGTTTTGTAGCGAGGCGTATAATCACTGTTATAGACCAAAATGAGGAGAGTATGAGCAAGCCCGCAAAGAGTGGAGTCATAATTTACTCTAATAGTGTGAAACCTTTGGCCGAGTTCTATATTGAAATGTTCGGTATGGCTTTGCTTCGGGAAACCGACGATTTCATCAGTATTGGTGGTGATGGGATCAATCTCATAATTCATTTGCCCCCTGTCGAAATGCCGGAACAAAATTTCAACGCTGTTAAATTGTTCTTAACGGTAGAGTCCCATGAGTACGCACGAAAAAAAGTAGTAGAACTCGGTGGGAAGGCGCTGGAAGGTGAGTGGTCAAACCCTGTATTCAAGGTATGCAATGTGGTTGATCCTGAAGGAAACCATATTCAGATCCGTGAGTTCAAGCTATAACAATCAGCATCACGGCGAAAACTGGGTTGTCGCGGCTGTGGTTTCCATTCCGCTGGCGCTTCATTCTAAACCACAGCCGCGCCAACCCAGTTTCGCGTGTGCTTGGCGTTGGGCAGCTTGCAACGCGGAGAGCTTATGGACTTGATTGTGTGTACTTGGATCACAAAATTACCCGAAGGGCGCTTTGCTGTCTGGCCAGATGGTTGCCGTGACCTGATAGCGATTGTTCCCAAAAGTGATCCTGCCACCATTGTTTGCAGTGGCTTGGATGCTGGCCCTCGGCAGGTGCTCTGTGATGAGGATACTTTTTTCGTTGGGGTTCGCTTGGCTGTGGGGGTTACCTTTCCGTGGGAGGCGGAAAACCCGTGCTCAAAACACGATGACCAGATTTTTTCACAAATTCCACTTTTTGGTTGCCACGAAAGGGGATCAGAAAATGATGGCGATGAAACGCTTGAAAAGCTGGTTAGTGTGGTCAATGACTTTGCAGCCCCCGCGCCTTCTTGGGTATCGGAATATATTCAGGAAATACAACATGGAGAAGTGCGACGAGCTTTGCCGTTGAGTGAACGTAGTATAAGGAGGAAGCTTGCTGATACTAGCGGGGCTCCGCCACGGTACTGGAAGTCTTTAGCCCGCGTTCGCCAGGCTGCGATGGATGTTGTAAGGTCTGAAATTCCACTGGTAATACTCGCGATAAAGCACGGATTCTCGGATCAGGCGCATATGAGCCGTGAGATTCGGCGTTGGTTTGGAGTCACGCCGGCGACGCTGCGGACAAATGGGGAGCAGTTTATTGAACGGCTGTCTGCTCCCGATGTGTTCCAGAACGTTTAGCTTTCTTCAATAATGTACTTTTCGAATTCGGCGCTTGGAGCAATAGGATGGTAGCAATACACGATGACGCCAGAGGGGTCCAAAATACTGAATCCTCTATCGCCCCACGGGTGATCTTCCAGTGGCATCGCCGGTGTGAGACCTGCTTGGGTTAGCTGAGAGTGCAGCTTATCAGCATCTTCCACAAGCAGGTTAAGAAAAGCGCCACCAGTGAACGGTTGCATGCCCTCTTGTGGGCTCATTAGGCAAATTTCGGGCTCCTGATAAGAAGTGGTCAACCTAAGTACTACGTACCATCCGCAGTCGAAAACGGGACGTGCATTGAAGTGAGCTTCGTAGAACTTCCGAGTATCAGGGAGGCTCTGTGTGACGATGGTTATGCTTGCGGATTTGATCGACATAAATCTCTCCAATCTACGTGGCGTGGTAGAAGATGAATTTTAGTAATGAGCATAATCCAGTTAGGGGTCTATTGTTTTGAATAAATCGGTCAAATTAGAAGTAATAATGCCCAACAAAAGCGTTAACACGGACCAACTTTTCCGCTGCCGCTTCAAAGAAGGCCGGTTACGCTAAACGTTGAGCCTGTAGAAAAACTCCGCTGACGGCTAAGTTTTGGTAGGATCTAGGAAACAGACGAGGAGTGGTCAGCATGCCGCGCTTCAAGCCTTATAACTACGACCAGAACGCCATGGTGGTGATCAACTACCAAGACCAGCTCCAACCAGGCACCTTTGAACACGCCGTGCACTACCTGATCGAGCATAAACTCGACTTGTCTGTTTTCCATCCCCAGTACCGTAACGATGCGACCGGTCGGTTGGCCTATGATCCGGCCATCCTGTTGAAGATTGTCCTGTTCGCTTACTCAAAAGGCATCACCTCCAGTCGCGAGATGCAGTGGAGCTGCGAGACCAATATTATTTTCAAAGCCCTTTCCTGCGATACCGTGCCCCACTTCACCACACTGGCCAGCTTCGTCAGTCGGCATGCCGATGAGATTGAAGCGCTGTTCGAACAAGTGCTGCTGGTATGCCACGAACAAGGCTTGCTGGGTAACGAACTCTTTGCGATTGATGGCTGCAAAATGTCCTCCGATGCCTCCAAAGAGTGGTCTGGCACGTTCAAAGAGTTGGATGAGAAACTGAGAGGCCTGATTCGGCATCACCTGCTGGAGCACTACGCACGTGATGAGGCCGAGACGGAAGCAGGGATATCCGACGGGCCAAGACGATTCTCTCGCTA
>NZ_JABUZF010000137.1:0-565 GCF_014897885.1 Halomonas sp. 3D7M
ATCGGCTGAAGAAGACGCATCGCAGGCCGCTAGCCAAGCCAGCAGCGAGCCGCAAGCCGCTGCTGAAGAACCGGCCGTTGAAGAAGATAGCGGTAGCGGTGAGCCTGAGCGCAAAGAGATTCGTGTACCTGACTTGTCAGGTTCTTCTGACGTGCCGATTATCGAAATTGGTGTGGCGGCAGGTGATGAGGTCAACGAAGAAGACCCTCTTATCACTCTGGAATCTGACAAAGCGTCGATGGACGTGCCGAGCCCTTACAAAGGCAAGCTCTTAGAGCTTACTGTGAAAGAGGGGGACACCGTCTCTGAAGGCGATGTGATTGGTTATATAGAAGTAGCGGGTGCCAAGAAGGCAGCCCCTAAAAAAGCGGCGCCGGAGAAAGCTCAGTCCTCTAGTGCCAGTCAGTCAAGTGCGAAGCCTGCCGCTTCACCAGAAGGCACGCCTAGCCCTGAAGCGCAGATGGCCTCTCATAAGCCCCGCGATGGGAAACTGGTACACGCAGGCCCCGCCGTTCGGATGCTGGCACGTGAGCTCGGCGTCGACCTCGGTCTTGTTAAGCCTAGT
>NZ_JABUZF010000140.1:0-19550 GCF_014897885.1 Halomonas sp. 3D7M
AGTTAGTGGGTGTTGGTATTGTGGCCGCCGCTGCAGGTGCTGGTGTGGCCGCGTTAATGCTACGTCAGCCAGAGCTGTTCATTGCGTTTAAGTGGGTAGGCGGCGCTTACTTAGCTTATTTGGGCATTATGATGTGGCGCTCTAGAGGGCGTATGGCTATTCCTGCCGAACTGAATGCCGGGCCTGCTGCAGGACGTGTGCAGTTGGCCACTCAGGGATTAGTCACGGCAGTGGCCAACCCTAAAGGCTGGGCTTTTTTCATGGTGCTGTTGCCGCCGTTTTTAGATGGCAGTCGGCCACTTGCGCCTCAGTTAACCCTGCTGATTGCGGTTATTCTAGTGATCGAGTTTGCCAGCATGCTGGTCTACGCAACAGGGGGAAAAACGCTGCGTAATGTGCTGGGCAAAAGTGGCAATGTAAGGTTGCTTAATCGCATTGCCGGGACATTAATGATAGGCGTGGGAATCTGGCTGGCCCTGGGATAGCAGCGAATGGTTAGACAGGTGGTATCAGGATAATCCGCAGGACTACCAACGCGATGGTGGATGCCATTAGCCTGCCCCATGGGCAATGAGGTAAAGGAGCTCTAACGCGTCGCTGCCAATTCAGCCGAATGAGGGCGCATACCAGCAAGCCCAAGAGGGCGCCGCCGATGAGATCACTTAGCCAATGAACGCCTAATATCAAGCGCGATAACGCCATGGGTGTTGCTAAGATAATGGCCAGCCAATAAACCCAAACGCGTTGTTTGCGGTGCAATTCTGCCGCAATAAAAGCCGCTGCTAGCCCTACAATAACAACCGTTGTGGAGGTGTGTGCACTTGGGTATGAAAATGAGCCAATTAAGTGCTCTGGTGTTGCTGGTCGAGTACGCTCAAAAACCATTTTTCCTATTGTATTGAGCAGCGCAACGCCACCGATGGCAAAGACCCAATGGCAGAGAGCATCGATGCGTTTATGGTGGATCAGCCAAACGGCCAATGGCAAAAGTAGTGCGCTAACCCCAAGTGCATCCCCTGTTTTAGCTAAGGCTACGCTGATTAATTGAAGTGGTTCATTGGTTAACCAGTTAAACAGTCGCTGTGCTTGTAGGTCTATCGCCAGCGGGCCTTGGTGATTGATTACTAGCAGAGTCCAGGCGGAGACACTGGCCAACGTGATCAAAAACAGCAGTAACGAGGCTAGCGGCACTTCATCATTAAGGCTCATTGAGAGCCACGACCGACGCATAAAGGGGATGCGGCGAATAAGACGTGCTGTTGCCAAGTAGATGAAACCGTGGCGTCCAACTTGGGCTCTTCCCCAGGAAAAAATCACTGCAAGCACGACGATACAGGCGCTTAATGTAATGATTGCCGTTTCTATATTTGGGGGGAGGTTGAGGTGCTGTTGCCAGGTTCTTCCTAGTAAGTAGCCAGGCAACACATAAGCGGGAGCCCACAGGGCTGCGGAGGTGATATTGGCCCACAAAAAAGTGCGCTTTGGCATCCGCATCATACCTGCAATAAGCGGAATAATGGGGCGGACTGGACCTACAAACCGACCAATAAATACTGAATGGATACCATAACGGTTAAAAAAACGTACGCCGCGTTCAAGCCATTCTGGGTGCATGGATAAAGGCCAGCGGTTAGTGACCTGTTCACGATGGTGGTAGCCGAGCAGGTAGCTAATGCTATCCCCCAGAATGGCGCCTATTAACGCAGCACAGATTAGCCATGGCAGGGCAATGGCTTCATGTCCCGCCACGGACGAAGCGGCGGTAATCAATACAACACCAGGGACCAATAAGCCAACCAACGCAAGGGATTCAAGCAGCGAAATCAGTGTAACCATCAGGAGTAACATGGCTGGCGAGAGTGACAGGGCAAAAAGCGTATCAGCCATGAAAAATACTGCTCCATTTAATCCGCATTAGGCGATAGATAATGCGTTTGCACGAGCTTCCAGGCGATTTATGTAGCGTTCAAAGCTCTCATTTCGGCATGGTAGGCAAACAGCAATACGGGTTTCTAACTGCCCCGTTTCTACTAGAACACGTTGTGATAGTGCGCGTTGAAGCCGCTCGCGCACCAACATAGCACCGCTCTCACTTGTGTCGGGCAGTACTAACCAGAACGTGGCGTTGCCTGCCCGGCCTAACAGATCGTGGTCGCGGCAACGGCTATTGACTTCGTTACAGAGCGCACCCAGCAGCGCCGTTTTTGCGCGTGAACCAAATTGCTCTTCCGCCATATCAAGTTGGGGTAAATGCATCACTAAGACTGCTAAGCGCTTGTTGAGCATTGCAGCGCGCAGAAACTCATTGTGAAGCCGCTCTTTTAGCGTATCAATATGGTAAGCATTGCAATCATTGTCGTTTGGATCTGTCGCCCTTAATAATGCTCTCTGTCGTGCGTGCTCCCATGGTGGTAAGGCCATCAGCAGAATGAGAGCGGTATAAGCAATAACTGTCTCTGAGGATGCATCGCTGTGACGGGTTAGTATCCACCACAGGGGGCTGGAAAATACCGTTAGTAAGAAAGCGCTCGATAGCGGTAATAAAAAAAATGCAGCGGCCGTGGGCAGTCCGATCCAAATTGTCGAAATGCTAGGATAATTGTAGAAAGTGGCCAGGGTAATGACATAACTGCTACCCAGCAAAATAGCGCGGGGAATAACAGGGTTTAACGCCTGGCTGTGGTGCATTAACAACGCAGTAAGTAGCAGCAGTGTCACAAACATTGGCACTAAAAGGTCGTGATAATTGCCCATGCCATAAAGCCAGAATGTGTACCCTGCTACTAGGATCACACTCGCACTGTAGGCAAAAGTCATCAGGTGTCTGTGCCGCAGTTGGTCAATCATCGTTACCTTCCCGTTGTTGAGGCGGGAGCTGGACTAGCGCCTCGACGGATAGACCCGATAGCTCTATATCCATTAGTGGTAGGTGGTGGGAGTGCTGTGTTTCTGGGAGGCCTGCGCAGAGAAGCTTGCGGCGTTGGGCGGCTTCCTTTGGGTTATGCGACAACATCAAGGCGGCAAGTGTCTGATTATTTAAGCGATAAACGTGTTCGAAGCTGTATATGAGGCTGCATAATTTTTGCCCCGACGACCAAAGCTGATGGCGTTTTACTTGGATAATTAATAACTCTGCATAGATGGCTTCACGTTCAGAACGGGTTTGTTCGCGGCTGAGGTCTCTCAGCAGCTGCCCGCTAGGCCATAGATTTAACCCGGGGATTAGCCGAAGGCGTTTGCGAATGGAGCCGTTAATATCGATTAACTGGCACGCTTTTGCGCTGGACAGCACGCCTAGTGTGATCAATGCCGCCAACAGTAGCAGCGCTTCGGGTAAGCTAAGAAGAGGGGCGATTAATGACCAGCTCATCAACGCGGCGCACGTATTGAACACGGCCACCCAGCGTTTCTGAGGCAGCATAAACATTGCCGCCCAAGCCCATATTAAAAAGCTATGGCGCTCTGGAGCCACGGTAATAAGTCCCAGTAGTAGCGCCCCCGTGAGTACTTGCCAAGGTAGGCCTTTAGAACGACGATGGCTAAAGTCGAGCAATAGCGCAGTAACAAAAAGCCAGCCTACAGACAACCAAAGTACTAGCGCAGCCGCTGGCTGCGCCATATATGTCCAGGACGCTAATGCTAACGCCGCTGCGAACAAGTTGGCTCTTAGCAGGCGTATTTTGTACTTGTTTTGCATGGTGGCTTACTATTCACCTTTAATTCAAGATTGCCCATGGAGCACTTTGACTAGGCGTGGGCGTCAATATGTATTCATTAACAGCGTCAGTATAACGCCCTAATGGCGTAACATACTGCCAAACACCTAGTACCACTACCATAGAATGCAACTTGCCTTGCATACGCAATAAGACAGGGAGAAAGTATGAGCGGTTCAAACGCACGCCAAAACATAGCCCTACAGCAATTAGCTGCGGGGAATGTGCCCGCTTATATCCAGGTGCTCGGTCAAGGCGCTAGGGCAGCTGCTCGAGAGCTACGTCGTGCTGATACGGGATTGAAAAATCGTGCGATCGAGGCAATGGCGTCGCGCCTGACAGCCTCTAGACAGTTAATACTGGAAGCTAATGCGCTTGATTTGCAGCGTGGCAAAGAAACTGGCCTAGACGCTGCACTGCTTGATCGTCTGGCGCTTAATGATGCGCGAATTGATGCCATGGTCGAAGGCCTTCACCAAGTGGCTGCGCTGCCAGATCCCGTTGGCGAAATTGACGATATGCGCTATCGCCCAAGCGGAATTCAAGTTGGCAAAATGCGCGTGCCGCTAGGGGTTATTGGCATTATTTATGAATCTCGCCCGAACGTTACCCTTGAGGCAGCAAGCCTGTGCTTAAAATCGGGTAATGCTTGCTTGCTACGCGGCGGTTCTGAGGCCAGTGCGTCAAATGCGGCGATTAGCAGTTGTATCCAGGAGGGGCTAGCCGATGTTGGCTTGCCAGCTGAATCCGTCCAGATTGTTGCCACCACCGATCGCGCTGCAGTGGGTGCGATGATTAGCATGCCCGAGTACGTCGACGTCATTATTCCAAGAGGTGGTAAGTCTCTGATCGAGCGCATTTCCCGCGAAGCAACGGTGCCGGTCATTAAACACCTCGACGGGGTTTGTCACGTTTACATCGACACTACGGCAGATCCCGCTAAAGCGTTGGCCATCGCGGTAAACGCCAAAACGCATCGCTATGGCACCTGCAATACGATGGAAACGCTGCTGGTGGATGCACCGATTGCCGATCTCGTGCTGCCAGAGTTGGCTCGTGCCTACGCCGAGCACCATGTAGAGCTACGTGGCTGCGAGCGTACACGAGCATTGCTGCCCCAAGCAGCGTTGGCCACTGAAGAAGACTGGGGCGCTGAGTACCTTGCGCCGATTTTAGCGATTAAAGTCGTCGATGGAATGGATGAGGCGATTCAGCATATCGAGCAATATGGCTCCCATCATACCGATGCCATTGTGACTCAAGACATCAGTCTCGCGAGACGCTTCATGGCAGAGGTCGACTCAAGCTCAGTCATCGTAAATGCCTCTACGCGCTTTGCTGATGGCTTTGAGTATGGACTGGGCGCAGAAATTGGTATCTCAACTGATAAGCTGCATGCGCGAGGGCCGGTTGGATTAGAAGGGCTTACAACGCAGAAATATGTGGTCTTTGGTGATGGGCAAATCAGGCAATGAGTTCAACACCCATGCGAATAGGCATGCTGGGGGGCACATTTGATCCTGTGCATCTGGGGCATTTGCGAAGCGCCGTTGAGGTTCGTGAAGCCCTTGGGCTTGATCGTTTGCACATGATTCCCGCACCTCAGCCGCCTCTGCGTGATACGCCTCAGGTGTCGCCGGAACAGCGTTTTGAGTTGTTAAGGCTAGGCATTAGCGACACACCAGGTGTGATGGCTGATGATCGAGAACTACGCCGCGAAGGGCCTTCTTATAGTGTGGATACGCTTGCTGAATTGCGGCAAGCGTATGGCGATAGCGCGTGTCTAGTGATGATCATTGGGTTCGATGCTTTTCTGCGGTTAGCCAAATGGCACAAAGCTAGTCAGATATTCTCTTTAGCACATCTCGTTGTGATCGCTCGACCTGGCTATAACGCGCGTTGGCCTGAGGAATTAAGGGAACTGGTGGGTAATCGTGAAGTCGATAGTGTAGATGAACTGATGCGAAGCCCTAATGGTAATGTTCTGACGCTGGCCTTGCCCTCCATGATGGCGATTTCAGCTACTTATATAAGAGAGCGTTTAGAAAAGGGCAAAAGCGTTCGTTATCTACTGCCTGAGGCCGTCGAGGAAGCCATTCTGCGGCACGGTTTCTATCATTCTGGTGAATAGCGCTGGCAGTCAGGAAAGAAGCCGTTACAATGTCCGGCTTATTGACTGAATATCACTGAGCTTGCTTTTGCTGAGCTTGCGACAACAAGGGGTTGCCTTTAGGAGCCATGCACATCGATACACTTAAAAATCTAGCGGTTGATGCCCTAGAAGAACTTAAAGCACGAGATATTACGCAGTTAGATGTTTCCAAACTGACTGAAGTTACTGATTTGATGCTGATCGCCAGTGGTACCTCTACTCGTCACGTGGCTGCCTTAGCGCAAAATGTTGTGGAAAAGGCCAAAGCGTCAGGCCTTGCGCCCCGAGGTGTTGAAGGTGGCGATAATGCTGACTGGGTATTGGTCGATTTAGGCGATGTGGTTGTCCATATTATGTTGCCTGAAGCGAGAGCCCTCTATGATCTTGAGCGCTTATGGGCAGACCTACCCAATGATGCTGGGGCTATTAGTGAGTCGCTCAAACGGTTTGAAGAGCGAGCCACGATGTCATGAAGATCCGGCTGTTAGCGGTGGGCACCAAAATGCCTGCGTGGGTTGAGGAGGGCATTGAGACCTACCGCAAACGGCTGCCTCGAGACTTCTCGCTTGAAATTGAAGAGATTCCACTGGGTCAGCGTGGCAAAAATGCTGATATAGCCAAAGCACGTGCGCAAGAGGCTCAGCGTATACGTGACAAGCTTCGTGGCGACGAGTATATCGTGGCACTTGAGGTTAAGGGTAAAACCTGGAGTACCGAGCAACTTGCTGACGAGGCCGACGCTTGGCGCATGTTGGGCAAAGATATTGTGTTGTTGGTGGGAGGACCTGATGGCTTAGAGCCATCCCTTTCAGCAATGGCCGATAAAGCATGGTCTTTATCGCCTCTCACGTTGCCTCACCCACTGGTTCGTATAATGCTGGCTGAGCAACTTTACCGGGCGTGGACCCTGCTAGTAGGTCATCCCTATCATCGATAATTGCTTTTTGTCTGATTTGAGAGTCATCGTTACCCATGCCTAAGCGCCATGACACGCTTAAAAACCCTGAGCAAGAATTGCGTATTTTTCGTGTCAGGGCGCTACTTGCCGTCTTAGTGGTGGTTGTTTTGACGGGATTGCTGACTGGACGATTAGCATATTTGCAGATCGTTCAGCACGATTTATACAGTACTCGCTCCGAAAAAAACCGTGTCCGTGTCGAACCGCTGCCCCCCAATCGGGGGTTGATTTATGACCGCAATGGCGTCCTCCTTGCCGAAAATCGCCCTACCTATAACCTCACGTTGGTGCGCGAACGCGTTGATGATTTAGATGAAACGCTGGCGCTGTTAGTTGAGCTTCTAGACTTGCCCGAAGATGATATTGAAGCGTTCAATGTCCGTTCCCGGCAACGCCAACGCCCGTTTCAGCCTGCGCTTTTAATGAGTGATTTGAGCGAAGACCAAATCGCACGGTTAGCGGTGAATCGACATCGTCTACCTGGGGTAGAAGTAGAGGCGCAACTGCTCCGTTATTATCCTGATGCCGAAATGATGGCCCATTCGCTGGGCTACGTAGGGCGCATCAACGCAGAAGAGATGCAAACCATAGATGCTGGGCGATATGCGGGAACACACTTTATTGGTAAAACGGGGATTGAGCGTTTTTACGAGACGGAGCTGCACGGGCAGGCGGGGCTGCGTAAAGTTGAAACGAATGCGCGTGGGCGTGTACTTAGAGAGCTTGGCCGTACTGATCCGGTACCTGGGGAAAACCTTACTTTAACGCTTGATAAGTCAATGCAAATGCTGGCTTACGAGCTGTTAGATGGTCGGCGTGGATCTATCGTCGCGATCGTTCCTGGGACGGGTGAAATCCTCGCCATGGTATCGACGCCTGGCTTTGATAGTAATCAGTTTGTGACGGGAATTGATGTCGCTTCTTATCGCGGCTTGCAGGAAAATATCGACCTCCCGCTGTTTAATCGAGCAATTCGTGGCCATTATCCGCCAGGTTCAACCATTAAACCTTTTTTGGCGCTTGCGGGGCTAGTCGAGGGTGTTATCACTCCCGATAGCACGATTAATGATCCTGGTTTTTATCAGTTGCCCAACGACTCTCGCCGCTATCGCAACTGGCTGCGCTGGGGGCATGGCCGGGTAGATATGGAGCGGTCTATTGCCGTTTCAAACAATACTTATTATTACACCCTAGCCCATGATCTGGGTATCGATAATCTGCATGAACAAATGACCAATTTTGGCTTTGGCCAACGTGTTGCTCATGACGTGCAAGGCGAAAGCACCGGCCTGATGCCGTCTCGTGACTGGAAGCGGGCGCGTTTTAATCAGCCTTGGTATCCCGGTGAAACACTCTCTGTGGGAATCGGGCAGGGTTACTGGCAAGTAACTCCGTTACAACTGGCGAGTGCAACGGCTACATTGGCTAATCGCGGTCATTGGATAAAGCCACGTCTTGCGTTAGCAATAGGTGACGAGCCCTTAGCGCTGGATTTGCCGGATACGCTGCCCGATATTCAGTTGGATAATGACAGCTGGTGGGACCGTGTTTTCAGCGGCATGGAAAAAGTAATCAGCGGGAGAGAAGGCACGGCACGCCGCACAGGGGTGGGGCTAGAGTATCGTATGGGGGGTAAATCAGGCACTGCCCAAGTGTTCTCGCTTGGGCAAGATCAGCGTTACAACGCCGCAGAACTTGAGGAGCGCTTACGTGATCACGCTCTTTTTATGGCGTTTGCGCCACTTGACGACCCACAAATTGCGGTCTCAGTCATTGTTGAAAATGCTGGGGGCGGGAGTACGCATGCCGCTCATTTGGCGCGTGCGATGACCGATGCATGGATATTAAGAGACGACGCACCAGACGTTGAAGAAGTTAAAGAAGTACTGGAAGAAGATACTGCCAACGTGGAGGGCAACTAATGAGGTCATGGCAAACCCTCTCTCGCCCGCTGCGTCGTTATCCAGTACGCCCTCCCGATAGCGGTATTGCTCGGCGCAAAAGCATCTGGGAGCGGATTCACCTTGACCCGTGGCTGTTAGGTTTGCTGCTGTTGCTGATGGGGGGTGGGCTATTAGTGCTTTATAGCGCTTCCGGGCAGCGTATTGATACCGTGATTGCGCAAGCGATACGTTTTGGTGTCGCCATCGCTGTTATGGTGGTTATTGCTCAATTATCGCCTTCCACGTTTCTGCGCTGGGCTCCCTTAGCTTACGGCTTGGGTCTAGCTATGTTGTTGGCAGTTGAAATAGCGGGTGATGTGGGGATGGGGGCAAAGCGGTGGCTTGAGATACCGGGTGTTATTCGATTTCAACCATCTGAAATGATGAAATTAGCGGTGCCACTGATGGTGGCTGCCTATCTGAATCGTTGCCAATTACCGCCACGTTTCAAGCATATTTTTATATGCGCGGTGATAATTGGCTTGCCGGTGGTGCTTACAGCTATTCAACCGGATCTTGGAACGTCGCTTTTAGTGGCCAGCGCGGCGGTTATTGTTGTGGTTTTGGCAGGTTTATCCTGGCGCCTAATTGGTTTAGTTGGTGCCTTAATTGCAGCAGGGCTACCTGTTCTATGGATGAATATGCACAACTATCAGCGTCAACGGGTTTTAACGTTCCTGGATCCGGATAGCGATCCCTTAGGGGCGGGTTGGAATATTATTCAATCAACAACCGCGATAGGCAGCGGTGGCTTATGGGGGAAGGGCTGGCTTGAGGGTACTCAGTCTCAATTAGAATTCCTGCCTGAGCGCCATACGGATTTTATTATTGCCGTGCTAGGTGAAGAGTTTGGCCTAGTGGGAATGCTGGTACTGTTATCCCTGTATGTCATGATTGTGGGGCGAGGTCTTTGGCTGGCAACCTCTTCTCAGGACACCTTCGGGCGACTTTTTGCAGGCAGTATTATCCTAACGTTTTTTATATATGTGTTTGTCAATGTCGGCATGGTAAGTGGTATTTTGCCCGTTGTTGGCGTACCGCTGCCGTTAGTGAGCTATGGCGGGACTTCCAGCGTGACCTTGCTGGCAGGGTTCGGTATTCTCATGTCAATACATGCCCATCGGCGGTTGTTGCCGCGCTAGTATCGAATAGATAAGTAGCGGTGCTTTTTCACAGGAGTGGTTAGTTAATGAAATGGGCCCGAAATAAAGCAGGCGGCTGCATGGCAGCTATGTTATTGGCGTGTTCTTATACGGTTGCATGGGCTGACGACGCGTCGCCTTTTGATCCGCAGCAGCACGAAGGTACTCAACAGCTAGTTGATGAGTTAGCAGAACAAGGAATTCCTCGGCAATGGCTAACAGATGCCCTGAATCAAGCCAGCTTTAGTCAATCTGTGTTGGACGCGATGGAAGGTGCGGCTGAACGTCGCTTACGTTGGTATGAGTATCGAGATATATTCTTAACTCAGCAACGTATTGAGGAGGGAGCCGAGTTCATCAGTGAGTATGAGGATGCGTTTGCTCGGGCTGAGGACGTATATGGTGTCCCACCCGAGATCATTGCTGCCATTATTGGTGTTGAAACCTATTACGGTAAGCATAAAGGGCGCCACCTTGTATTAGACTCATTGGCAACATTAGCCTTCAACCATCCTGTCCGTGGTAGCTTTTTCCGCGGCGAACTGGCGGCTTTTTTGAAAATCGCTCATGAGCAAGGCGTTGAGGTTGACGAGCTGTATGGTTCGTATGCCGGCGCAATGGGGTACCCCCAGTTTATTCCTACGAGTTATCAAGCCTATGCCGTCGATTTTGACGGTGATGGTAAACGAGATTTATGGGAGAATCCGGTCGATGCCATTGGCAGCGTGGCGAACTACTTTGCTGTACATGGTTGGCAGCGTGATGGGGCAATTTATCATGAGGCCGATGGCCCTGATTCAGCGCCTGAAACGCTTTCTATTAACCAAACCAGTAAGCCTGATGTGACTGTATCTGAGGCGATTGAAGCTGGCATTGAGCCACAGAGTGCGCTTGATCCAGAGTTGCTTGTGGTGCCTTTAAGGCTCGAGCTTACCGATGATAGTATCCAATATCGCTTGGGGGAATATAACTTTTACGTTATTACCCGCTATAACCACAGCCATCTCTATGCAATGGCGGTGGCAGAACTATCAGAGGCGATTGCACGGCAGGTTGAGGGCTAACTATGAGAACAGTGCTGTCTGAGGCTCGTGGCATAGGTGGTGCGGTGATCATCATGGCGTTGGTTAGCGGCTGTGCCAGCCATGAAGCTCAACAAAATAGCGCTAATCAGCCCGCTAGTAAGCCTGCTGAAAGTACGAGCGGTGCGCCGAGCAGTGGAGCAAGTAGTGGCGGTGCATCGTCGTCCGGGGAGCGCTATGCAATGACGGGCGACGCCTATCCGTTAGAGCCGCCGGATGTGAGCAAGGTGCCAAACGCTGAGCCTCGCATAGAGCCGCCATCGCGTTCCGGTAATCGCTCCACTTATGAAGTGTGGGGGGAAACCTATCATGTGCTGCCGGATGCGGCGGGCTACGTGAAGCAAGGGACGGCCTCTTGGTACGGTGAAAAGTTTCATGGCTATGCCACATCAAACGGAGAGATTTATGACATGTATAAAATGTCTGCGGCTCACCGTTCGTTGCCACTGCCAACCTTTGCCCGTGTCACCAGCTTAGACAGCGGTCAATCTGTTATCGTGCGCGTCAATGATAGGGGGCCTTTTCATAGCGACCGTGAAATAGATCTTTCCTATGCAGCGGCTGCACGGCTAGGCTTTTTAGATAATGGCACTGGCGCCGTCCGGGTTGAGGCTATCGAGCCTGAGCAATGGCTGGCTCAGCAAGGTAGAAGTAGCCAGCCAGTTGATGAGGTGTCTTCGGCATCTTCTACTGTGAATGAACGGTCTGTTCGAGATGCTGCTGTTCAGCAGCCAGTGGCAGCGGACGACGCTATTTATCTACAAATTGCGGCATTAGGCAGTGAAGAAGGAGCCCAGCAGCTGCAGCAACGTCTGGTCAGTGAACTCCCGCATAACGTACGGGTGATGAGTGATGCTGACGTGCATCGTGTGCAAGTTGGGCCAGTGAGCCCTAATCAGGAAACCCAAGCACGTGAAGTACTCCGTCGGGCGGGCTTCCCACAAGTGTTTATCGTGAGATAGTTCACCCCATTTATTAGCTAAAATAACGTGCTTCGTTGACGTTTTTTCTTTGTTGTGAGAAGTAAGAGATGAATGTATTGATGTCTATTCGCCGTACCGCTGGGCTCTGTTTGTTTGCGGTTTTTGCCGTGGTGTCTTCACCGGCCGTGGCTCAGGTGATACCTCAGCCGCAAACGATTATTCCCTCCGCTCCTCAGCTAGCGGCGAGCTCATGGATTCTGATGGATGCCAACAGCGGTCGTATTCTTGCTGAGCATAATTCTGATGAACGCTTACCGCCAGCTAGCCTGACCAAACTCATGACCGCTTATTTGGTCGAGCGTGAGTTAGATCGCGGCACAATTAGCTTGACTGATATGGTTAATATCAGTGAGAAAGCTTGGCGTACCGGTGGCTCCAAGATGTTCATCGAGGTAGGCGATCAAGTCTCGGTCGATAATCTGCTGCATGGCATTATTATTGTATCGGGTAATGATGCTAGCGTGGCGATGGCTGAGCATCTAGCGGGTGGCGAAGCGCCATTTGCCGATTTGATGAATCAGCATGCTACGCGCTTAGGAATGCACAATACTAATTTCCAAAATCCGACAGGTCTTCCTGGCGATAATCACTACTCCACCGCTCACGATATGGCGTTGTTGTCACAGCATATTATTAACGACTACCCTGAGCACTATACTATTTACTCTCAGCGCAACTTCGCGTTTGGTGGCATCGACCAGCCAAACCGTAACCGCTTGCTATGGCGCGACCCGAGTGTCGATGGTTTGAAAACCGGTTGGACAACGGAGGCGGGCTACTGTCTTGTCTCTTCGGCCGAGCGTGATGGCATGCGACTAATTTCAGTTGTGATGGGCACTAATTCAGAAGAGGCAAGAGCGCAGGAAACGCAAAAGCTACTCAGCTATGGCTTCCGCTTCTATGAAACGATGAAGCTCTATGAGCGTGGTGCAGTGCTTGCAACGCCACGGGTATGGGGTGGTGATAATAATGAACTGCGTGTGGGCGTTGATGATGAAGTGTTTATGACACTTCCGCGCAACCGTAATGAAGAGTTGCGTGCTCGCTTGAACCTGGATAGCGATCTTCAAGCGCCGATTGCCGTGGGTGATGATGTCGGTACGCTAGAAGTATATTTAGGCGAGGAAATGGTCGGTGAACGCCAGCTAGTGGCGCTAGAAAATGTTGAAGAGGGTGGCTTGTTCAAGCGCCTATTTGACCAAGTAAGGCGTTTCTTCAGTGGTTTGATCAGTAACTTCATCGATTAATTAGTAATTTCACCGCTTAGTAGCAGCGAGTGGGCTTAAGCGCAGAATTTTTAGTATTTTGCGCTTAAGTTACTAATCTTATAAGGCTGTACTGCACTCGTACCCTGAACAGAAGTATCTATATATTCCCGTGTAAAGGCGAGCTATGAAAAAAGGCGCGAAAAATGGGCTAAGAGATTTACGTCAGCCTGAAGTAAACGAGCCACCTAAAATCACTTTTCCCTGTGATTACTCATTAAAAGTGGTTGGCGATGCCGCTGAGGATTTTCCAGCCTGCGTGTGCCAAGTGATTGTTAAACATTCCCCAGATTTTGATGAGACGTCACTTCAAGTCGTCGACAGCCGTAACGGCCGTTTTCAATCTGTGCGTGTCACTATTGTGGCCACTGGCGAACAGCAATTACGCCAGCTGTTCGATGATCTGAAGGCGACAGGTCGCGTACACATGGTGGTATGACCTTGGCTAGTCAACCTATTGAGCTGCATCAGCTTGGCCATCGTGCCTACTTGCCTGTGTGGAGCGCGATGCGCGAACTCACCGACACGCGGGACGAGACAACGCCTGATCAATTCTGGCTAGTTGAGCACGACCCCGTTTTTACTCAGGGCCAAGCGGGTAAGCCAGAGCATGTGTTAATGCCAGGTGATATCCCTGTCGTGAAAACGGATCGTGGGGGGCAGGTAACCTACCATGGCCCAGGCCAAATTGTCTTATATCCATTGCTGGACGTTCGCCGTGGCAAAGTTGGTGTTCGTGAGCTAGTGACTGCGCTAGAAAATTCAGTGATTGACGTACTTGCGCTCTATGGCGTTCCTGCCTGGTCGAAGCCAGATGCACCTGGCGTTTATGTGGATACGCAACAGGGTGAGGCGAAAATTGCCTCGCTAGGGTTACGAATTCGGCGGGGCGCAAGCTATCACGGGGTTGCGCTAAACGTAGACGGTGACTTATCTCCCTTCGGGCGCATCAATCCCTGTGGCTATGCAGGGATGCAGGTAACGCGATTGACTGATTTAGTGGCGCTGCCTGTCGCTCATCAGGTGGGGGGGCAACTGGCGTCTGCATTAGCTCAGCGGTTGGATCGTCAGTTGGTGGATGTATCTTTTACCCAATCATGAGCGATCTGCACGCAAGGCACTGTTGGAACTGATTTAGTTGTGCCAATTGCGTGCAGCTAGCCTAGACGATTTATCCGACGTTAAACGCAGGAATGCGGTTAGCGTCAGGCTCATGACCAGGAACCGCAGCAGGCGACGCGAGACCAAGATTGTTTTTCTCAAAAACACGGTCAGCGCGATAGCTAGAGCGAACCAGCGGCCCGGACGGCACTTCCATAAAGCCTTTTTCAAGGCCAAGCACGCGATAGCGATCAAACTCTTCTGGGGTGACCCAGCGCTCTACGGCTAGGTGGTTTTTGGTTGGGCGCAAATATTGCCCAAGCGTCACAATATCAACGCCAATCTCTCTCAGGTCATCAAAGGTTTTAAGAATCTCTTCGTCTGTCTCACCTAATCCAAGCATCAAACTTGTTTTGGTAATTATGTCTGGTCGATACTGTTTGGCATGCGCTAAGACATTCAGCGTTTTGCGATAACCTGCACGCGGGTCGCGCACTTTGCTGGTTAGGCGCTCTACCGTCTCTACGTTCTGTGCAAACACTTCCAAGCCCGAATCGACTACCCGCTCAATGGCGGCTTTATCAGCGTCAAAATCGGGTGTTAGAGCTTCTACAACCACTTCCGGCGTGCGGGATTTGATAGCCTTAATGCAGTTGGCATAGTGCGTAGCGCCGCCGTCGTCCAGATCGTCTCGGTCAACGGAGGTCAATACGATGTAGCGCAGCCCCATCAACTCGACTGATTTTGCCGTGTTTTCCGGCTCATCTAGATCCAGCCAGCCTTTCGGATTGCCTGTATCCACTGCACAGAATCGGCAGGCGCGTGTGCATACAGACCCCATTAACATGATGGTGGCGGTGCCATTGCTCCAGCATTCGCCCATGTTAGGGCAGTGCGACTCTGCACAAACAGTGCTAAGACGGTGTGTAGAGACATTCTTTTTGACGGCTTCGAAGCGTTCGCCCCCAGGGATCTGTGCGCGCAACCATTTAGGTTTACGGTCAAGACTGGGAGACGCCTCATCTGACGACGTTTTACGCTGTTTCATGCCGTCTTTAATGACCGACATGCCATGCTCATTGCGGAATTTTTCGCCGCTAGGGACGCGCGTTGTGGGGTTATTGCTCATAGGAAAGAGCCTCTCTACTGTGCGGCAGGCAATGCCCAAACGTCGTGGCGTCTAACCATATGCTGTGGCGATGGCGTTTAAATGCCATGGCGTTGACAGTTGGATCGCCTGCGCGAATACATGCCAAACCCTGAAGATTCTGAATGATACGTAGGTAGTAGGCTAATGTAACATATCTGTTGGTTAACAAGACACTAAGCCCTCTTCATCGAACCGCCAAACAGACAGTCCAGCCAATCGATAGCCCACTATAGTGACAGTAAAGGTAGGCAGGAAACGCCGTGGCTAGGTAGTGGGCTAGATGGGGCTTGGAAATACCGACGAAAATCTGGCAGGTGTTCCCGTGTAAAGCGTAAAAAAAGATCAGCGACTGGTGTCGGAAAATGATCGCGACGATACACCGTGCACCACGAGCGCCGAATGGGGAAGTTAGGTAAGGGGAGCGCGGATAGCAGCCCTTGCTCTAGTTCAAGTTGAACCGCCAAACGGGGCAAAACGGCAACGCCTAAATGGGCCATAACGCCTTGTTTAATGGCTTCATTAGTGCCTAATTCAATGCGGTGGGGAAGGCCGACTTCTTGGTCAACAGCCAGTTGCTCAAATGCGATACGTACCCCAGAACCTGGTTCACGCATCAATACATAATGGCGCGCAAAGTCGGCTAATGTGGGTGCTTCCATGTGAAGTAGTGGGTGGTCTGGCCATACGAGAGCGATGAGTTCATTTTCAAGAATGGGCATGACTACCAGGTCGTCGTCTTCAGGCACCATGGCCATAATCACGACATCATCTTTTTGTTCTGCCAGCCTTTCCAGCGCTTGACTGCGGTTGCATACCTTTAGACGAATGCGTACGTCGGGGTAGCGTGCTCGAAACCGTGCCAGTAAATAAGGCACCACATATTGGGCTGAGGAGACTGCCGCGATGTTCAGCTCACCGCTAATGCTGCCATTAATCTCCGAGAGATTCATTTGCAGTCTAGAGAGCTGTCCGAAAATCTCGCGTGTGGAGAGCGCTAGGGTATCCGCGGCAGGTAGCACGTGAAGAGTTTTACCGGCATATTTAAACAGCGGCTGACCAAGAGCGAGTTCTAACTGACGAATTTGTGCGCTAACCGCAGGTTGGGTAAGTCCTAGCTGCTCGGCTGCGCGCGAGTAGGAGCGCTGGCGGTGAACTGCCTGGAATACCTGTAATTGTCGGAAGGTCAAACGGTTGAGTAGTGTAAGGGATGACATAACAACCTCTAGGTATACACCCTCCGAAGATAGAAAGTGCCACAAAACAAAAATTCTCAGTATTACGCTGGAAATGCTACCACCGATGATGTGCGGCGTCTTTATGACAACAATGATGAATTTGCAAAGGTAAGCATCGACGTTATGCAGCGAGTGGCCTAAACTATATTGCATTGCAGCATCAACGCTTCGGGACGGATGCTTTGCATCAACCCAATGGGAGAATTTATGAACTTTCTCGCTCATCCTTTGTTGCCTGGCAGCGCGCTGAAAAGCCTGTGGCCAGGAGCGTCTGATCAAATGGCTCCATTACCGGTCGGCGAGGCCTTTGCTAGCATGGTAGATCCGTTCGGATTCGGACGGGCTGCAGCGGGCTATTGGCGCGACAGTATTGAGCGTAGCGTCCTGTATTGGGATGTTATGCGCGAACGCGGAAATCAATATCTTGAGCATATGGAGCAAACCAAGCCGAACGTGCTTGGATTTGATACAGAGGTGCTCATTGATGGACGCACGCTTCCCCATCCAACCAATTATGAGCTGCTGAGAGTTCTTCCCCCCAGCCATATTCAGATTGACCCTGAGAAACGACCGTTTGTTGTCGTGGACCCCAGGGCAGGTCATGGCCCTGGTATTGGCGGGTTCAAGCCTGATAGCGAGCTTGGGGTTGCTCTAAAGGCTGGTCACCCTTGCTATTTTATTGGTTTTTTGCCTTTTCCTGAACCGGGGCAAACCGTTGAGGATGTGGTAGAAGCGGAAATTGCGTTTTTGCGTCATGTTATCGCTCTGCACCCAGAAACAGCTGAAAAACCAATGGTGGTGGGGAACTGTCAGGCGGGTTGGCAAATAATGATGGCTGCGGCACTTGAGCCGGATGTGTTTGGTCCGATTCTTATTGCCGGTGCGCCGCTTTCTTACTGGGCCGGGGAACACGGTAAAGCGCCTATGCGCTATACCGGTGGCATGACCGGTGGAAGCTGGATTACTGCTTTAACGAGTGACATTGGTAACGGTCTGTTTGATGGTGCTTGGCTAGTGCAGAACTTCGAGCGTCTCAACCCAGCCAATACCTACTGGAAAAAGCAGTACCATCTGTATGACAACATCGATACCGAATCCAAACGCTATTTAGAGTTCGAGCGCTGGTGGGGCGGTCACGTTGTTTTAGGTGGCCAAGAGATCCAATATATTGTCGATAACCTTTTTGTTGGTAATCGTCTCTCGACGGCTCAGCTAGTGACTCGCGATGGCCGCCGTATTGATCTTCGCAATGTGCGCTCACCTGTTGTCGTATTCTGCTCGCGTGGTGACGACATAACGCCGCCGCCTCAGGCGCTGGGTTGGATTCGTGATTTATACGAAGGCGAAGAAGATATCATCGCCAACGAGCAGACGATCGTGTACTGCATGCACGACACAACAGGGCACTTAGGGATTTTTGTTTCCGGTAGTGTGTCGCGCAAAGAACATGCTGAGTTCACGGCCAACATGGACTATATCGATGTTATGCCGCCCGGACTGTATGAGACAACGGTCTCGCATGCCAGCGAGCGAGATGATGCGGAGTTGCTTGAGCGTGATTATTTGCTTGAGTTCACATCGCGTAACTTTGAGGAGCTGGATCAGGATGTAATGCATATCCCAGAGGATGATCGTCGGTTTGCAACGGTTGCACGTATTTCTGAGATCAATCTTGGTTTCTATCGGTTATACGTTCAACCCTGGGTGCAGGCCATGATGACGCCAGAAGCGGCACGCTGGATTCGTCGTATGCATCCTATCCGGTTAGGCTACAAGCTTCTATCTGATCGTAATCCGCTGACAGTTCCGCTGCCGGTGATGGCTGAAGCGGTACGCAGCAATCGTCAGCAAGTGGGTCAAGATAATGTTTTCAAAGCACTAGAAACGATGTGCTCCGATCAAATCGTCGCTAATCTCAATGCCGTGCGAGATTTGCGCGATAGCACGACGGAAAGGCTGTTTATGGACATTTACGGACAGCCTCTATTGCAAGCAGCGGTAGGTTTGCATGGCGATGCGCATGTGCATCGTCGTCGTCCTGGAGCCGAGCCAGAGCATCAGCGTTTTGTTGAAAACCGCAAAAATGAGCTGCGCAATAAAATAGCCCAGGGTGGCGCTCACGAAGCAGTCATGCGCTCAGTTATCTATGTGTTAGGCGGAGCGCCAGCAACAGATGAGCGCAATTTCAAACGGTTACGTGCTTCCCGTGCTGAGCTAGAGCCTAGTTCAACGTTGAGTGAATTTAAGCGTTTGGTGCGCGATCAGTTCTTTATCCTGAAATTAGATCGTGAGCGAGCGCTATCGTCATTGCCCGAGCTGTTAAAAGGGCAAAGCAGCAGCGACATCGACGGGCATATTGAGCACCTTAAACATGTGTTCGCTGCGAGCGGTGAATTATCCGAGCACGCAGCAGAGCGTTTTGAACAGGTGAAGACGCTATTTGATCAAGCAAGGCCACCGAAAGCCGCTCAACCAAAAGCTACTCAGCCAAAAGCCGTGAGCGCACCCGCTACTGACACTAAGCAAGCAGGTGACCAGGAGGCGGCTATTGATACGCAAACCGCTGCAAGCGCTCCAACTGAAAGCGTGGTGACAGAAGCTGAAAGCGTGTCGACAGAGACAGTATCGGCGGAAAAGGAGGCTACCCAACGCGCGTCTACCGAAACTGTGCCTGCTACTAATAATGTAGCAGCAGATGCAGCTAAAGAAACAAGCAAGCCTCAGCCAAAAGCGGCATCGCGTAGGAAACCACCGCGCAAGCGCTAAGTGTTGTAACGTTTGTCTACGCCCCTGTTTTGATACAGGGGCGTTTTTTTGTGTGCG
>NZ_JABUZF010000142.1:0-1761 GCF_014897885.1 Halomonas sp. 3D7M
GGTGGGAGAAGTTGCTGAGCCTTACCGCGAGCTGCTCAAGCGTCTGCTGCATAAAATGGAAGCCACACGCGACTGGGCAAAAGCAGAGCTAGATGGCCGTAACTATGACGGCGGGCCAATTATTGAAACCCGCGACCAGCTCTATGCGCCGCTGCTGGCATGTTACCGCTCACTGTGTGATGTCGGGCTGGACACCGTCGCAAACGGTGCGCTGCTTGATACCTTGCGCCGCGTGGCAGTGTTCGGTGTCACGCTGACCAAGCTTGACTTGCGCCAGGAGGCCAGTCGCCATGCCCAGGTAATGGAAGAACTCACCAGTGCACTGGGCTTGGGACACTACCAGGACTGGAACGAAGCACAGCGCCAAGAGTTTCTGCTCGCAGAGCTTGAATCAAGGCGGCCGCTAATTCCACGCCGTTGGGAGTGTTCGGCAGAATCCCGCGAAGTGCTCGATACCTTCAAAGTGATTGCTCAAGAGCATGCCGAAGCGTTGGGTACTTATATTATCTCAATGGCTGCCGAGCCTTCGGACGTATTAACCGTTGCGCTATTGATGAAAGAGGTGGGTGGCCAAGTCACGCTGCCTATCGCGCCGCTGTTTGAAACCCTGAACGACCTTGATCATGCGGGCGATGTCATCGACCAATTGCTGGCGCTACCGGGTTACCGCGCTCTGGCGAAAGACCGTCAAGAAGTCATGATTGGCTATTCAGACTCGGCTAAAGACGCCGGGCAGCTTGCTGCTGCCTGGGCACAGTACCGGGCCCAAGAGTCGTTAGTCGATGTATGTGACAAACATGGGGTAGATTTGACGCTGTTCCATGGCCGGGGTGGCACTGTTGGTCGTGGTGGCGGCCCCGCGCATGCGGCGATTCTCTCCCAGCCGCCGGGCTCGGTGAATGGCAGCCTACGGGTGACCGAACAAGGTGAGATGATTCGCTTTAAGTTTGGTCAGCCAGATATCGCGCTGCGCTCTATGGAAATTTACGCTTGTGCGGTCATGGAAGCGACGCTATTGCCACCGCCCGCACCGGAGCCTCAGTGGCGTGAAGAGATGGACCAGCTGGCGAAAGTGGCCCATGCCGCCTATGTTGGCGTAGTGCGTGAAGACCCCGATTTTGTTCCGTATTTCCGTGCGGTCACGCCGGAAGGGGCGCTGGGTAGGCTGCCGCTCGGTTCGCGGCCAACCAAGCGTCGCCAGGATGGTGGCGTGGAAACCTTACGAGCGATTCCGTGGATTTTTGCCTGGACGCAGATTCGCTTGATGCTACCCGCTTGGTTGGGCAGTGGTGAGGCGTTCTCGCGACGCCTAGAACAGCCAGGTGGCCGGGAAGTGTTGCAAGAAATGCGCAGCCAGTGGCCGTTCTTTGGCACTTATCTCGATATGTTAGAGATGCTGCTGGCCAAAGCGGACGTAGCGATTGCGGCCTACTATGAGCATCGCTTAGTCGATGAGCCTTCGCTGAAAGCGCTGGGCAAGAAGCTACGTGAGCGTTTTGAACGGCTGGAAAACGTCGTGCTGGATATCCTTCAGCAAGAGAAGCTGCTTGAAAACACCCCGCTTATTCGCCAAGCAATTGATGTGCGCAACCCTTACATCGACCCGCTTCATGGCTTGCAAGCGGAGCTTCTGCAGCGTAATCGGGACGCCGACGGCGCCATTAGTGCAGATCTCTCTCGTGCGCTCATGGTGACCATGGCAGGTATTGCAGCAGGGTTACGCAATACAGGCTAACAAAGGGTGCGCCGCCACTGCGTGTG
>NZ_JABUZF010000142.1:1778-3517 GCF_014897885.1 Halomonas sp. 3D7M
ACTGCGTGTGGCGGCGCCGTCATCACCTTACTAGGAATTGGGGGGCGCGATGATACAGGATGCTCAGTCAGTACTGTCGTTTTGGTTCAATGAATTGACGCCAGTGCAGTGGTTTAAAAAAGACACATCGATGGATCAGCAGATTACCCAGCGGTTCGGCTCACTGCTGACCAAAGCAGCTGCCTGCGAGTGCTATGAGTGGCGCAGTACCGCCCAGGGTAGGCTGGCCGAAATTATTGTGTTGGACCAGTTTTCGCGAAATATCTACCGTGACCACCCGCAAGCCTTCGCCAGTGACGCGTTAGCCTTAGCGCTTGCACAGGAAGCGGTTGCTTTAGCGGTGGATAACGAACTGGCTCCCGTCGAGCGTAGTTTTTTATACATGCCTTATATGCACAGTGAGTCTGCCGCTATTCATGAGGTGGCAATGCAGCTGTTTGATCAGCCTGGGTTAGAGAACAACCTGGATTTCGAGATTCGTCACAAAGCGATCATTGACCGCTTTGGTCGTTATCCCCACCGCAACGACGTGTTGGGCCGGGTATCTACGCCAGCCGAAATAGAGTTCCTTAAACAACCTGGATCCGGCTTCTAGTTAGGCTTTTAACGTTAGCGTTTGAATTTTGCTTAATCACTTCACCACACTTTTGCCTATGGCGTTTTATGTCGTTACGAAAATCTACCCGCATCAATAAATACATCAGCGAAAGCGGTTTGTGTTCTCGCCGAGAGGCTGACCGCTATGTTGAACAAGGCAACGTTTGGATTAATGGGCGTCGGGCAACGACAGGCGACCAAGTGGTGCCGGGTGATCGGGTTAAGGTCAACGGTCAAGAGATTGAGCCTCAGGAAGAAGAGGATTTAGTGCTTATTGCGCTAAATAAGCCGGTGGGGATTGTCAGTACCACCGAGTCCAGCGAAAAAGACAATATTGTTGAATTCGTGAAACACGGGACGCGCATCTTTCCCATCGGGCGTCTGGATAAAGACTCCCAGGGACTGATCTTTCTAACCAATAATGGCGACTTGGTTAATAAGATCCTGCGCGCTAATAATAATCATGAAAAAGAGTATGTGGTGACGGTCAACAAGCCGATTACCGATGAATTTGTTGCCGGCATGCAAAAGGGTGTACCGATCCTTGGGCAGGTGACTAAAAAGTGTAAAGTGACCAAAGCGTCGACGTTTGTGTTCACTATTACGCTGGTGCAAGGGTTGAACCGCCAGATTCGCCGTATGTGCGAGTACTTTGGCTACGAGGTCACCCAGCTTGTTCGCACACGGATAATGAATGTTTCCCTGCAAGGGTTGGCTCTGGGCGATTGGCGGGATCTAACCCCTAAAGAGATTGATACGATTGTTGCGCTGACAGAAAGCTCTGAGGCAGTGCCTGAAAAGCGCCAGACAGCAAGGCCGGATTACAATTCGGGGTCAGGCGCTAACAAACCGAAAAAAACAGCCACCAAGGCGCGACAGAAACAGGAGCGGCAGAAACAGGGTCGCCAGAAACCGGCTAAGCCGGGTGCTAAAACGGTTGGCAATAAACCGCCGCCCAAGGGTAAAAGAACCGCCAGCGGTAAAGTGAGAACTGGCCCAAAAGCCAGTGCTTCGGGTAAACCGCAGCCCAGGGGCAAAACCGCTGGCGCAGGAAAAAACAGCAAGGCAGGGGCCAAGCCGGTGGGAAAAGGCCGTGTTGGTCGCCCGAAAGGGAAGCGTTAGAGAGTAGGGCGGGCAGCTCT
>NZ_JABUZF010000142.1:3559-4221 GCF_014897885.1 Halomonas sp. 3D7M
GCTAAGTTATCTCAACGCTAAGCCTGATGGGTCAGGCAAATAAGAAGTTAGCAATGAGTTCTTTGCCACCTTCTGTGGCAAACGATTCGGGGTGAAACTGAATGCCGTGAATGGGGTAATCACGGTGCTTTACGCCCATCAATTCAAACTCACCTACTGCTTGCCAGTGGCTGNNCACCTACTGCTTGCCAGTGGCTGCGTTGCTCAAACTTGTCAGCACCTAGCGCGCCCACTGTTGCGGTTACTTCCAGGCAGTCAGGCAGGGTGAACGCGTCGGCAATCAATGAGTGATAGCGCATCACCTCAAGCTGGTCAGGCACGCCATTAAATACCGAGCGATTGTTGTGGTTGATCGGACTGATTTTGCCATGCATCGGTAGAGGCGCTTTTACCACTTTGCCGCCAAAAACGTGAACAATGCCCTGCATGCCCAGGCAAACGCCCAACAGTGGCGTGGTTTTGCCGAGTTTCTCGATAACGTCGGCACAGACGCCAAAGTAACGCGGATCATCCGGCGAGCCTGGGCCCGGCGAGATAATAATCCGATCAGGCGCCATGGCTTCTATCGCTTTGAAGTCGATTTGATTGTTGCGCTTAACAATAATCTCGAAATGAGGCAGTTCGCCGCGATTCTTCTCGGTGGTTAAAATCTCACCAATAAA
>NZ_JABUZF010000142.1:4302-9537 GCF_014897885.1 Halomonas sp. 3D7M
GCTCTCCATGTCCATATCCGCGCTCATAAAAGGAGCAAGGGCTTTGCGGGTGCCTGCAAATTTGCGGCGTATTTCCTCGTACTCATCTTCGGCGTTACTATCAAACACGTTGCCGCCACAAGTTTGCACGTAAGCACTTTCACCGTTTACAAAGACGGTACGAATGGGAATCGCAAAGGTGCAATCGCCGTTAAATGAGAATTGACCAACCGCGCCGCCGTAAGGGCCGCGACCGTCAGTTTCCAAGTCATCGATAATTTTCATTGCTTCGATTTTTGGCGCGCCCGTCAGTGTGCCCGCAGGGAAGTTGCTGGCAAGCGATGTAAACATGTCTTCGCCTTCGGCAATAATGCCAACAATTTCACTGGAGATATGCTGTACGTGGCTAAAGCGTTTGATGTCCATCAGGCTACGTACTTTCACCGTGCCAAATTGCGCCACTCGGCCAATATCATTGCGGTGTAGGTCCACAATCATATTGTGCTCGGCAATCTCTTTGGGATCGTTGAGTAGCGCACGAGCTAGCTGCGTGTCTTCTTGCGGGGTTTTGCCACGTGTAGTGGTGCCTGCCAGTGGGAATGTCTCCATCTCGCCTTGGCGAAGCCTGAATAGAAGCTCGGGGCTTGCGCCAATCAGCTTCTGCTCGCCGAATTTCACGTAGTACATCTGTGGCGATGGGTTAATGGTGCGTAGCTGATCGTAGAGCGCTAGCGTATCGCCTTTAATGCTAAAGCGCTTTTTAAAGCCGACTTCGCACTGGAAAACCTTACCGTCGATGATGTCCTGCTTCACCTTGGCCACCGCTTCGGCGTGCTCTTCGCGGCTCATGGTGTCGCCCAGCGCAGTAATATGCAGCTCGCCTGGGGAGATATCATCAGCGTCGATCAAGGTTTGCAGAAACGCGTAGCGACTGTTGTCGTAATAAAAATAGGTCACCTCCCCGGTCATTTTGTCGAGGATCAAACCATCTTTATAAAGGCCAAATCGAAACGTGTCGAAATCGTCGCTAGCTTTCAACGATAACGAAGGCTCAAAGTATTGCATGGCGTCATAACCAAGATAACCACTTAGCCCACCCGCATACTTACGAGAAATAATATTCTGCGGAATCAAGCTGCGCAGCAGCTCATAAGGGTTATCGCTTGGATAGTGGTTTGAATTACCGTCACGATCTTCAATAGTTAACGTGCCGCCATTGGCGTAAAGCGTGTACTCAGGGTCAAAGCCAATAATCGAGTGGCGCGCCATATGGCTATCTTCGCCTAGTGATTCCAGCATGTAGCAGGTATCAAATTGGCGTTCAATTTTTTGAAATAGAGCAAAAAAGTCACAGTCCGCCGCCAGGGTGACATAGTGAGGCTTGCGCGACAGCGTAAAAGGCTGTGGGCCTGATGAAGCAGGCGTAGTCGTCGTCATGATTAATCGGTCCGTGAAGTGGGTGACGGTAGTGATGAAGGTAACGTTGAAGAGGGTAACGTGGTTAAAGCGCGCGAACCGCGGGATACCGTGGCAATACCGACGCCCAGGATTTCCGCGATTTTTCGATGGGGGACTCCTTCACGCAAAAGCTTAAAAATCTGTAGGCGTTTGCAGATTTCTTGGTACTCTGCGGGCGTTAACAGGCTGGCTAGTGCTTCGTCCATTGCTTCTGGCGAATCAATGGCAAGTAAATAGCGTACTAAATCAGCCTGATGGTCATCATCAAATGACATAAAGTGAGTTCACCGTATTGCCACAAAAGTAAGGAAATAAGTTGCTGTACTAACGTACTAGTACGGTACCCTATTACGCAATGAAGTCAAGCCATTCGTGTTAATTTGAGGAAGCCCGATGACCGACTATTTTATTCAAGCGTTTATCTATCTCATTGCAGCGGTAATCGCTGTCCCCCTTGCCAAGCGGTTTGGGCTTGGTTCGGTGCTCGGTTATTTGGTCGCTGGGGTGGTGATAGGCCCAATGCTGGGATTAGTCGGTCAGGAAACTACGACGATTCAGCACTTCGCCGAGTTTGGTGTGGTGATGATGCTGTTTTTAGTCGGTATGGAGCTCGACCCAAAAGGGCTGTGGGCCATGCGGGTAAGCTTGATAGGGATGGGTGGTTTACAGGTGCTGATAACAGCCGCTGCAGGTACCGCTGTTGCTTGGTGGCTGGGACTTGCCTGGCAAACATCCTTGGCCGTCGGTTTGATTTTCGCGCTTTCCTCAACGGCTATTGTGCTGCAAACCCTAAACGAAAAAGGACTCACGAAAACTGAAGGCGGACGCAGCGCGTTTTCGGTGCTGCTATTTCAAGACATCGCGGTGATCCTGATGTTGGCGTTGATCCCACTATTGGCGCTGCCCGAACTAATGGGAGAAGGTGGTAGTTACGCTGAACATAGCAGCCTTAGCCTTGTCGAGGATATGCCTGGATGGCTCCACGGGCTGGTGGTGGTTGGGGCTATCGGGATCGTCATTATTAGTGGGCATTACCTTGGACCGATGCTGTTTCGCTACGTGGTTTCTTCTGGCTTGAGAGAGGTGTTTACAGCTGCCGCTTTAATGCTGGTTATTGGCATTGCAGCGCTGATGGGGGGTGTCAATTTATCTCCAGCGCTTGGCGCGTTTCTAGCCGGTATCGTACTCGCTAATAGCGAATTCAAGCACGAAATTGAGGCCAATATCGAACCGTTTAAAGGGCTTTTGCTCGGACTGTTTTTTATCACGGTTGGGGCTGGCATCGACTTTCAGGTATTCGCGTCGCAGTGGCCAACCGTATTGGTATTAGTGCTTGGCGTAATTGTCGTAAAGGGCACTATCCTGTTCGGGTTAGCCATGTTGTTCCGGGTTCGTAATAGCAATGGCTGGTTGTTTACGTTAAGCCTTGCGCAGGCAGGGGAATTTGGCTTTGTGCTGTTAACTTACAGCGTGCAGAGCAACGTTATTCCTGTTGATGTGTCGCAATTACTTTCGCTGGTTGTCGCGTTTTCCATGTTTGCGACGCCGCTGTTGTTTATTGCCTACGACCGCTTAGTACTGCCGCGCTACCAAACAGCTAAAAACGCTACGCGCGATGCCGATAAGATCGAAGAGCAAGCGCCAGTGATCATCGCCGGTGTCGGTCGTTTTGGACAGATTGTATGTCGTTTGTTGCGCGCCAATAACATTCCCATCGTGGCTTTGGACCTCGAAATTGAGCAAATTGAACTCCTCCGCCATATTCGGATTAAAAGCTACTTTGGCGATGCCAGTCGTTCAGATCTTCTAGAAACCGCGGGTATTGCGCATGCGCGAGTGATGGTGGTAGCGATTGATGATCGCGATCGCGCTGTTGATATGGTGAAGCACGTCAAACATTACCATCCCAACGTTTGGGTATTAGCGCGTGCATTTGACCGTGGCCATGGATATCAGCTTCGCGAAGCAGGGGCTGACGATGTAACCAGAGAGGTTTATCACTCTGCGCTAGAGCTGGGCGGCCATACGTTAACGGCTATGGGCGTACACCCTATGCGTGCTAAGCAGATGATCGACTCGTTTGAGCAACACGAAAGTGCCCATGAAGATGAGCTGTTTGAGGCCTGGAAAGAGATTGAGGAGGGGATTAGCTTTAGCCCACGTTACGGCGAACTGTTTATGAAACTGGAAGAAGCGCTGAGTAGGTCAATGCGCTACGGTTGGGATGAGTCAAATCAAGCTGAAGAACCCGTATGGACGCCGCCTGAACAGGCATCCGCAGAAAACCGCTAAAACGGTAAGTGCAGGGAAGCGCTCAACATATTGAGGTGGCTGAGGGTCGGGGCATCGATGCGTTCGTACTCTACGCGGCTTACCAAACGATTGATGGTCATGGTGGCGCCAAAGCCTTGCAGGAAGGCGGTGCCGCCGTCGTCGGCCAGTGGCTGATCGGTTTCGCCACGCCACTCGGTGAGGCCAGACTTAGCGTAAACGCTGAAGGCGCCCATTCGCACGCCTGCGACGATCGCTCCGCCTAAGCTGAGAGTATCCATGATGAGGGGGTCAGCACTGGAGGTGATGGGAACTTCTTCACTTTCGCGGTAGGCAATTTCAGCACCAATATCCAGCTGCGGTAATTGCCATGGGCTAAAACCTGCCGAAAAGCGGAAACCTGTAGTGTAGCTATCGAGGCTGCTTAAGTCACTGCCTTCTAGAACAACACCGTTGCGCAGGGCCATAAACTCGCTGTTCGGAGCTGCATAGGCGAGGTCGGTCTCTCCGCTGCTGGCTAAACAGCCCATCAATGGCAGCATGGAGCCAGCAAAACTACACAACAGGGTGCTTGCCAAGCGTTTCATTGGCGTTCCTCGTGTCCCTGGCTAAGGAAGTTATCTTAATCAGCCTAGCAACGGGCGCTGATTTCTACCACATTAATTGCGTTATTTGATAAGTTTTCTAGCAGATTTTTACCCATTTGCAAAAAGCGCTCGCCAAATACCCATTGGGGTGAGAGCACAGCGATGGTGTCAGCTTGCTCTTTTTGGCGCTGCCGCTGACGCCACTCAAGCGCAGTGCTGCTCCAATTTTCACTGTGCTGAAGCTGAAAGCCATTTGCCGCCAGCAAGTCCGTCAGTTCTGTCCTCGAAAGCAAGTGTGAATGCTCTGGCGATGCTGCCCAAGGAACCGGGTAGCGCAATTCGGCAAAGTTTTTACCACTAACGACTTCATGCATGACAAGCTTGCCGCCTGGACGGAGCACACGTCGGCTTTCGGCAATAACGCGGGCGGGGTCGGGCATGTTCATCAGGCTGTGCTGAAATAGTACGGCATCAAATGTGCGCTCTGGAAAAGGCAGTGCGCAGGCATCTCCGGTAACCCAGCTAAGTGACGAATTTGCCGGAGAAGCCGACAAGTCAGTCAGTGCCTGATTAAGTACGTTAAAGCGGTGGGTGATATCTAAACCGGTAAGTTGAAAACCTAGCGCTGCCCCTTGGCGCATTAATCCGCCTAAGCCTGAGCCTATATCAAGCACCTTTGTATGTTGTGAAGGATCAAGTAGGTTAAGCAGCTTTTTAGAGGCGGCAATACCACCGATATGTAGCTGGTCTAGCGGGGCAAGTTGGTGAAGCGTTGGGCCATCGGGGTAGTGGGTACGGATTTGGTTAAGGATAGCGTCATCGCGCAACCCTTGGTGGTAGTGCTCGGCTAGCCGCTGTTGAGTGGACATGTTGGTGTCTCAATACCTTACAAAAATTAACGCCGACCATTAGCCGGTGGGCTGGGTTTTTTGTTTAATAA
>NZ_JABUZF010000139.1:0-5935 GCF_014897885.1 Halomonas sp. 3D7M
AGGCGACTCCCCTTCCTACTCGATAATCTGTATGATATGACATAGATCATTAGCCTATGTTTGACTTGAGTATAAAGCTCGTTTTTATAGTTCCAACTAAGCAATAAAAATCGATTAGTATTTAAGCTAAAATCAACTAGACTATTGTCAGCTAGCGCATTTAAAGCAATAATGTGCGCGCATCCTGAACCCGTGCGTACTGAGTTGATAGATTGATTAACTCGCGCAGTTAAACCTTTGCTAAAAGGAATCCCCATGTCGTTATTAAATGAGTATATTCAAAAGGAACAGCAGCTAAAACAACTGCAAGAAGACTTACAGCGCTTGGAAGGTGATCAGCGCTTGAAAAGCGAGCTTGAATTTAAAGCTAAGCTTGAAGCGTTAATGAACGAGTTTGGTAAGCGTCCTTCTGATGTTATTGCATTGCTGGACCCTAACGCGGATCAGCGCGGATCCAAAGGTGCTGCGGCATCCTCTACGCGTCGTAAGCGTCGTCTGAAGATTTATAAGAACCCGCATACTGGTGAAGTGATTGAAACCCGTGGCGGTAATCATAAAGGCCTGCGTAGCTGGAAAGATGAGCATGGTGATGAAGCCGTCGAATCCTGGCTAGAGCGTATGGAAGACTGAGTCGTTTTAAACCGGCATTTCTAACAAGAAGTGCCGGTTTTTGGTTTGATGAGAGCGGATAAAAAATTATCCAGACTGGCTAGGCAGATAAAGGTATTCGAAGCTCAATATGATGCGGATGCCATAATACTTGCGGTGCATCACCGCTGATATTTAAACGATTTTTTTCATCCATTAATGCCACTAGCGTTTCAGATATTACATAAGATAATTGCGAAATATTATCGAAGTATATTTTCGCATAGTAGCGTGAAGGAATGTCTACCCGACGGTAGTTGACAGGCAGTGCTAGGTATTCGGCAGTATCTCTATTCTCTAGATAGAGCCCGATATCAGTTCGAGTGTGGTTCGGTGCAGGTTCTTCTACAGCGGCTGTCACTTTCTCTGTTAAAAGGTCTGGCAATACCATGGTTGGGGTGGATGCCTCTAGTTGGGCTTGTAGGTGGTCTAAATGGTTAGCGTGATACTTTTTGTTGCCTAGCCCAGGAATGTGGTCTGGTGCTTGGTACAAGCGCATTAAAACCACATGTGCGGGACGGTTTCTTTCAATGCTGATTGTGAATTTTTTGTCAGGTCTGTTCAGAAGATACAGGCTGCTTATCGCTTGACGGTATTCGCGGGGTGACAGCCGGTAGCGGCGCTGAAATGCACGTGAAAAAGAAGAGTGATTAGTATATCCACAACGAATAGCGATTTGCGCTATATTTTGTGAGGTGAGTGAAAGTAAGACAGCGGCTCGCTCAAGACGCCTTTTTTCACGGTAAGCACTAGGTGAAATGTTGAAACAGTGGCGGAACTGTCGGCGTATTTGTGATGCTGAGTATCCTAAGTGATTAGCAAGGTCTTCGATTCCAAGCGGCTTATCGAGAGTGTCTTGCAGCCAGATCTCAGCTCGCATCATTGCATTGAACATTATCTGGCCTCCTATGCTTAAGTCGTACAGGTCGCGCTACTCATCTCACCTGTAATGCACCATCCCGGTGCTTGCGTTGCTAGTGATCTAATAGGCGATTAACATTGCTGCTTGCCTACTAGATGAATTTGCCGCTATATGCGCCACCTTAGGTTGCTTAACTGGGCGTTTTTGCTCTGCCAGTAGGAGCATCCTGTTTTATATCGGGAGCAGCTTATTTATTACTAAGTTGTGATGCCTTTATGCTGGGAAGAAAGAGCAAAGGCAAGTTTGCTCAGAGGCTTTACGCGTTTGGGCACAGTTTTGCCGGAAAAAGGTCTGTTTCAGCAGACTTGTCATCCATTTCAAGTAAGGTGTAAATGAAACATCGATGAAATATCAAAAAGTTCAAAAACAGCTAGATGAGCGTGAAAAGCTACGTAAGTTTCGTGAGCTGGATGATGCCTTCGCGCAGGCGCTGCGCCAGTTAGAAGATCCTAACAGCGATTTCAATATTCCAACGGGGCCGCCAGTACGTTCAATTGCAGCGTTGGAAGCTGAGGATCAAGCTGCAGACGAAGCGGCACACTCGGATGAGCAAGAGCGTCTGTTTGATCAACGCTTAAAAGCGCTGATTGGCGAATATGATTTGTCGGAGCGAGATGTAAGCGAGGTCATACACGCGCTGCTGGAGTCTAAGCGGTGGAAGCTTGATGACGTGCCAGTAGCGGGTAAATAATGCGACGTTATGAGATGAGGTAACTCGTTAGCGATACCGATAGATGCGTAAGCTAGGTAAATATACGTCATCTTCTAGTTTTTCGTCGCGCCGCTTAGCTCTTGTGCGAGTCGTTGGAGGCATTTCTGCTGGGGCTTTGAGATGTGGTAATCGCCCTTCATTAGCAGGCACAATTAGCGGCATTGCAATATTAAGTGCTCGTCGCGTGTGCCCATCCGCAAGCGGTTCGACAAAAAACAGATTCGCGCGCATTAAAGGGGCTTGGGTTTGTACCTGCGCCAATATTTCTCCACTTGGAATGCTGGCGAGCTTGCGTAGCTGTATACGAATATGTGGTGCATCGCTGTCTAGTTGTAATAATTTTTGCTCAGCCTCTTGAACACTAACGCGTTTGATTGAGCGACCGCTGCTGTACCACGCTAGCCTAACTCTAGACACCGGCGCAGGGGCAATGGGGAGTTGTCGCCAGCACTGTTTCAGATGGAGTCTTGCAAATCCGCTTTTACGCAGTATGTCGTCGATATGGGGATGACGGTTTGGTAAGCGAGACTTAGCGTCGCTCAACGCGTTTGGATGAGACTGCTTAATGCGCGCGAGTAGGTCGCTGATATTTGCCTTTGCGTAGTTAATTTGATGGCACGCTGCTAATAAATCATCGTTAGCGGCGATGACCGCGATGTAGTTACGCGTTTCGCGGCCATCCTGTCCCTGCTGATGCCACATGTCCAGCAGTGCTTCCCTCAGCCAAATAGAATCGTTCGCGTCAGGCCGGAACCGCCAAGTAGGTGGTGGGCTAAATTCGTATAGCGCTGCAGCCCGCTCAATGGTGGCTACCAGTTGATCAAAGTGGGCATCAAGTTCATGCAGTAGATGATATAGAGGCAGCGTGGCGTCAGTCATGTTGGGCGAGCCTTTAAGAAAGAGGTGCGTCTCTATCTGCTTGAGCAAGCAGGGTATCCAAGTCCGCCTCATCCATGGCGGATTCACCTGCAATGCGATGTGACTCTTCCGCCCAAGCGCCCAAATCAAGTAATTGGCAACGTTTGCTACAAAAAGGGCGATAAGTACTTTCTGGCCCCCAGATAACTTTCTTGCCACATTGGGGGCAAGCAACCTCTAGCGGTGAATCATTTGCCGGTGTGGGCATGACAAACTCCTGTTTCAAAAGTACGTCTCAAGTACGTCGTTAAGTGCACTCGGCGCGATAACGACGATCCAGTTGGATGACCTGGCGCGTCATATTCGCATGGTCACCACTGTTGTCGATGACATCATTGCCTTTAGCAAGGCGTTCTTCGCGTGGAAGTTGGGCGGCGAGGATAGCACGCACCTGGGATTCACTCACCCCATCTCGGGCAAGCGTACGCGCTAATTGCAGCGATTCGGGCACATCGATGACTAACGTACGATTAACCAACTTATCTTGGCCAGACTCAAAAAGCAGAGGAGACACTAATAATACATAAGGCGACTGCGCCTGCAGACGATCCAGATGCAAAAGAAGGCGTTCGCGTACCTGGGGATGAGTGACAGACTCTAACCACTGCCGTTGCGCAGGATCCTCAAAAATGATGCTACGCAGTGCTGACCTATTCAGTGTTCCGTCGGAATTCAATACGTCTGTGCCAAAGTGTTCGGCAATAGCTGCCAGCGCGGGTTCGCCAACGGCAACGACTTCTCTAGCGACATCATCGGCATCTACCCAGCCAATCCCCAGTTCTCCAAACGCACGGGCAACAGTAGATTTTCCCGAGCCTATACCACCTGTTAGTCCAATGATCATGCATGCTCCCCAAAGAATTGAATCAAAACCGGCGTTAGGCTTAATACAGCAACGACGTATAGAGTGTCATTAACTCGTTGCCTACCAGTATGCAAATCCAGCCCGCCAGCGCAAGAAAGGGGCCAAAGGGGAGAGGTTGGCCACGTAACCGGGGATAAATAGCTTGAGCGGCTAATCCTATGATTGCGCCAATACCTGCAGATAAAATAAGCAGTAGCGGTAACATGCTCCAACCTACCCAGGCACCAAGCGCAGCGAGTAATTTGAAATCCCCAAACCCCATGCCTTCTTTGCCTGTTATGAGCTTAAATAGCCAGTAAAAGCTCCATAGCACAAGATAGCCCGCCATCGCGCCGATGACAGCGCCAGGGAGCAGTAGGGGCTGAAAGAACAATTGGTAAGCTAAGCCAGCCCATAACAACGGTAGGGTCAACATATCAGGGAGTAAATAGGTTCGAAAGTCGATTACTGCCAAAGCCAGTAGTGTTACACAAGCGCCATAGATAAACATTGCGCTTAGCGTCGGGCCATGCAAAGCCACAACGACCACAGCAAGTAGTCCGCCCATCAGCTCAACGAATGGGTACTGTACACTGATGGAAGTTTGGCAATGGGCGCATTTTCCCCTTCTTTTTATCCAGCCTATTAAAGGTAGGTTATCGTGCCAAGCAATGGGTTGTTCGCAGCGTGGACACATTGACCTTGGAGTAGCAAGGTTAAAGCGGGGGGATGTTTCGTCGGCCAGCTCAAGAGAGGCGCGTGCTTCATTACGCCAACGGCGCATTAGCATAACGGGTAAACGGGTGATGACAACGTTAAGAAAACTGCCAAAGCAGAGGCCGATCAGGAAAGCAAAAAAGAGGTAAAAGGTTGGTGATAAACCCATGGTATTCCAATTGTTGGGGAAGTGTGTATGAACGGTTTATTTATAGTGCGGTGCCAATTTCAAAAATAGGCAAATACATGGAGACAACAACGCCGCCCACTAGTGCGCCAAGGACAACGATAATAATCGGTTCCATTAACGAGGTCAGGGCGTCTACTTTATTATCCACTTCTTCTTCGTAGTAATCGGCGACTCGGTTAAGCATGGCATCTAGTGAGCCGGCTTCCTCACCAATATTCACCATTTGAACTGCCAGCGCTGGAAAGCGGTTGGTCATACGCATGGCGAAATGCAGCTGTTGTCCAGTAGTGACATCTTGGCGCACTTCATTAATCGCTCTGATATACACGCGATTATCCGATGCACCTGCGGCAGTTTCGAGCCCTTCAATAAGTGGCACGCCTGAAGTAAAGGTAGTCGCTAAGGTGCGTGTGAATCGTGAGACAGCCGATTTGTGTAAAATATCGCCAAGGATAGGCAGATGAAGCATCATGCTGTCTAACCGATAAGCGACGCGTGGTGAGCGTCGCGCTGCAGCTTTCAGCAGCATTATACTGCCAAATAGTGTACCTGTTGCTTGTAACCAGTACTTTTGGGCCATGTCCGATAAGTTAACCGTAAACTGAGGGACAGCGACAGTAAGGCGGTGCCCGTGGCGTGCCAGAGGAAGAATATCTAGACGCTCTAATATTTTAACGGGGTAGTCGTTGGCGGGTGGTAGCGCATTTATACGAATGGCATCTAGGTCAACGACCGGTAAACCATACTCCCAGGCAGCGGCCAGCGCTGCTGCGCCTGATTCTACTAACCCACTATCGACCACGTGCTGTAACAGCGACACGTCAAGCTCTGTTGCTGTGTTTTCCGCGACAGTCGCCTGAGCATCGGTCAGCACGCCATTTTCAACCAGCCGTTTAGCGATGCCGTGCAGGCCGCTATGCATGGCCGCCTTGCTCAGCGTCGGCCCGGGGGTTAAATCGTTCATGGCTAAATTCAATCATGTTT
>NZ_JABUZF010000147.1:0-9798 GCF_014897885.1 Halomonas sp. 3D7M
CCTGGAGACAACAACCGCTGCCGCCATGGTAAGTGCAAACTCTGAAAATAGCCGACCAATATCCCCCTGCAGCATGCTGAGGGGAACGAAGACTGCCACCAGCACCAGCGTGGTAGCAATCACCGCAAAAGCGATTTGCCGTGTGCCTCGAAATGCTGCGACCAGAGGTGTTTCTGCGTAGTCGTGCATACGCCGATTGATATTTTCAAGCACTACAATCGCGTCATCAACAATCAACCCAATCGCCAGTACCAGCGCCAATAGCGTGAGTAGATTAATCGAAAAGTTCATGGCGGCTAGGGCGGTAAATGCTCCAATGACAGCAATCGGTACCGTCACTGCAGGCACTAGTGTGGTGCGCAGATTGCCTAAAAACATAAACATCACCACGACGACTAGCCCCATGGCGATAAACAGCGTCATCACTACTTGTTCGATAGCGCCTGAAACGAATACTGACGCATCATAGTTAAGGCTGAGTGACATCCCCTCCGGCAAGGTGCCTTGAAGCCGGTCAAGTTCTTGTCGAACGGCTTCCGATAGCTCCACTACGTTAGCCGTTGATTGCATGATCATGCCTAGTCCCACCATCGGGACGCCATTGGCACGAAACACAGATCGGTCCTCTACTGAGCCTATCTCGACACGCGCTACATCGCCCAGACGTACTAGATAACCGTTACTGCCTTCGATTAAAGCAATCTGCTTAAAATCATCAGCGGTCGCGAAGCTGCGCGGCAAACGAACAATAAATTGGCGATCTTCGGACTCAATTGAGCCCGCTGGCAACTCAACATTTTCAGCACGTAGAGCATCCTCAATATCACCAACAGTTAGCCCCCGTGCGGCGAGTGCATTGCGGTCCAGCCAAACTCGCATCGCGTAATCACGTCCACCACCTACGCGCACCCTTGCCACGCCGGGTTGTACCGAAAGGCTGTCTACCAGAAAGCGATTGGCATAATCGGTCAGTTCGGTGATCGAGTAATCCGCACCAGAGAGACTTAGCCACACGACAATAGTCTCGCTACTGTCGGCTTTAGTGACCTCAGGATTATCGGCATCATCTGGAAGGTTGCGCAGTGCTCCTGAAATACGATCGCGGATATCGTTGGCGGCAGCATTGATATCCATGGTGATGGCGAACTCGATTTCCACTCGCGAACGACCATCCTCACTTTGCGAGGTAATTAACTCAATGCCTTCCACGCCGGCGATACGGTCTTCGAGCACTTGGGTAATACGTGTCTCTACAACGCTTGCAGATGCGCCAGGGTAGCGGGTATCAATACTAACAATAGGAGGATCAACCGTTGGGTATTCTTGCAGGGGCAGCCGGTTGAGTGCCAGTAAACCAAACGCGATAATCAGCGTGGCAATCACCATCGCCAGCACGGGCCGCTGAACTGAAATGTCGGATAAACGCATTAGCGATCAGCCTCCAGTAGCGTGCGAATATCCGTCTCTTCATCAGCGATACCTAGCAGCCTGACTTGCTGGCCATCTCGCGCGAGTTGTAATCCGTGAATCACGATTAGGTCGCCCGCACTGATACCCTCCAGCACCTCTACTTCACCGCTTCGTCGTTCGCCAATGATGACTTCTCGCCGCTCTAATCGAGAGGTGTCGTCCTGCTGGTTGATCAGCATCACAAAGTGGCGGTTGCCACTGGGTTCGATCGCTGCTTCAGGAAGTACCAGGGTGTTGCGGACTCGTTGCTGAACCACGACCTCCATTAACATCCCAGGCCGCAGACGCAGCCCAGGGTTTACCATTTCAGCGCGAACGTTAACACTGCGGGTGATAGGGTCTATGCGGGTGCCAATGCTAGAGATTTCACCGCTGAAGAGCTCGTCAGGGAATGCCGCTGTAGTAGCACTCAGCTTTAGGCCGTTGGATAAACGCCCTAAAAATACTTCAGGTACGGTAAAGTCGAGCTTCATGACATCTAGCTTATCAAGAGTGACAAGCTCCATGCCGGGCGTCACTAATGCACCGATACTGACGTTACGAAAGCCAACTCGCCCGCTAAAAGGGGCATGTAAGCGATAATTTGACAGCCTAGCTTCTAACGCTTGTGCGTCAGCCTGTGATTGGCGTAAACGAGCCTGGGTGTCTTCTACATCAGCCCGCGGGGCGAGGTTGCGTTGTTGCAACTGGGTGGCTCGGCCTAGCGCATTGCGACGTTCATCATTGAGGGCTTGCGCAGCCCTTAGCTGAGCCTGTTCTTCAGCATCTTCTAAACGAATTAACAGCCTTCCGCGCTCTACTTGTTCGCCATCTTCAAAATTGATCTCGGCAATCGTATCGGTCACCGTGGCAGAAAGTGTCACGCTTTCATCTGCACTCAGTGTCCCTAATGCTTCAAGCGGATCAGACCAAGTCGTTATGGCGGCGTAGTGCCCAATAACCGGAGGGGGAGACTGTGCCAACAGCGGACTAGCCCATATCAGGGTAAACAACCAGAAGAGAAAGATACGTTTACAAACAAGCATGAGCGTCTCAGTGTTATCAAAATGCCTAGTAATACCACTTAGGGGATCACCGTGTTAGAGGGTGAAGTGTCTACAGTGATATTTTGTTAAATAGATGTACGTTTTTTGTACATGTAATTTTTAATGTACAGTAATTTTGAGCTATTTACCTGTTAAAATGCCTCTCATTTTTTCACCCTGGGAGCCTAATTTTATGGTCTACGACGTCGTCGTCATTGGTGCAGGAGCCGCTGGTTTAATGTGTGCGGCTCAAGCGGGTTACGCGGGGCGTCGTGTACTGTTAGTGGACCATGCCAACAAGGCGGGCAAGAAAATATTGATGTCGGGAGGAGGGCGCTGCAATTTTACCAATCTTGCGACTACGCCTCAGAATTTTTACTCGGAAAATCCGTATTTTTGTATTTCTGCGCTAAAGCGTTACCGTCCAGAGCATTTTGTGTCGTTGATAGAGCGGCATGGTGTTGAGTATGTGGAAAAAGCCCCAGGCCAGCTCTTTTGTGCGAGCTCCGCTAAAGACATTGTTAGCGTCTTACTCACCGAGTGTGAATGGGCCGGCGTCGAGGTGTCGCTCAGCACGTCAATTTCTAGGCTGGAGCGAATGGGGGATAGCATGCGCTTAGCCACGTCGTTGGGAAGCATAGACGCGGGTACGGTAGTGATTGCGACGGGAGGACTTTCGATACCCACGATGGGGGCGACAGGGTTTGGTTATGACATTGCCCGTCAGTTTGGCTTAGATGTTCTGCCTACCCGCCCAGGCTTGGTGCCGTTTACCTTGAGCGATAGTTGGAAAGAGCGCGCAGCAGCACTTTCTGGGGTTAGTGTGCCATGCGAGGTGAGCTGCAATGGGAGACGCTTTAAAGAGCCAATGCTATTTACTCATCGTGGCCTGTCAGGCCCGTCGATGCTGCAAATTTCCAGCGTTTGGCAACCTGGTGACACGATCACTATTGATTTACTGCCAAGTGAACAGGCTGCTGACGTATTACGTCATGCACGTCATGCGACTCCTAAGCGTCAGCTGTCCACTTGGCTGGGAGAGCGTTTTCCAAAGCGCTTTGCCCAAGCGTTGCTAGAGTGGTACCCAGACGCCAATCTTACCAGCCCTCTGGCAGAGTACAGTAATGATGCGCTTGATCATTGGGCTCAGCGGCTAAACCAGTGGCAGTTAAAACCGTCAGGTACAGAAGGGTGGCGAACTTCTGAGGTAACGATGGGCGGGGTAAGTACGGAAGCGATTTCATCAAAAACATTTGCAGTGAAAGACCTACCGCAGCTTAGGCTTATCGGTGAAGTGCTAGATGTGACGGGGGAATTGGGGGGGTACAACTTTCAGTGGGCTTGGGCAAGTGGTGTTGCTTGCGGGCAGGCATGCTGATGAGTCTAAAGAACTGGGCCGTAAACACGTAGAGCATTCAAAATTAGCGTTTATAAAAACGGCCCAGCGACGTTCTCAGAAAATATCGCTAGTGACTTACTAACTAGCCACTTTTGCTAGCAGCTTCAGTTTTCGTATCAGCATGTAGCTAGCCAGTGCTTTTCTGCCAACTGCCATTGCACCACCTGGATGGCGCAAAATACGCAAGGCGGCGACGCCACCAATCACATACAAAGGTATTTTAAGGCTGCGCCAGTTCTTGTCTAGCGGTGAGGCTGCCTTGGTAAGCGTATCGCTATCAACTAATATATCGATACGCTGTTGCTCTAATTCCGCTAACAAGGCGGCTTTGCGTTCCGCTCGGCTGGGAGGCTTATTGACGGTGTTGGGTTGAGTCATCCTCATTCACCTCCAACAAGGCTCGGTCAGCGGAGAGTTGCTTAAGCGTTTCTTTTAACAGCGTATGTTGCTTGGCTTGCCGAATAGCGATAACCGCTAGTAAAAAACTTAAGGCAATAAGAACGCCTGCACTCACGCCAATCGCAGTCAGCCGATAAGTGTCCCAAAACAGTACGACTACCAGCGCGGTAAGTGTCGCGACGCCTAACAACAGCAACAAAAGGCTGGCTCCTGCCAACAAAAGCAGGGTCAATAAACGAGCGCGCTCCTCTTCTAACTCTAAAACCGCCAAACGAAGCCGAGTCTCACCATTAGCGACTAATGATCTCAGCAGACGTTTGGCTGTAGAGAATACGCGTTGTGTTGGCCCTAAAGCCATTAGCGACGACCGAGAAGCATACCCACCACTAGACCAGCTGCGGCACCAATACCAATACTAGCCCAAGGGTTTTCGTGCACGTAACGATCGCAGCAATCAACTTGCTGAGACAGCGTTTCACGCGTGTCTTCGTAAAGTCGTTCACCGCGAGCTTCTAAGCGCGCTCGGGTGTCTTTCAGTCGTTTTTCTGCGCGCTCACGAAGGTCACGCATTTCGCCACTTGCATCTTTTGACGTGGCATTCATCAACTCTTCTACGGTTTCACTCAGGTGGCGGAGATCTTCCTTCAACTGGTCAGCACGAGCAGAGGTATCAGTATTACGTTTAGCCATGATGTCATCCTTTGACGAGTGAATATGAATAAGTGTCAACTCCAGCATAGCAGCCGTTAATCATAAGACAACCTTAGGTGCTATCGGTTCAGCCCTGACGTACTGAACAGGGGATTTAAGCTAAAGCCGATGCTGAGACGATGCACGCGATTGTTGTAGTCAATCATGCTCTCTCCGTAGCCGTAGTAGTACTGTAGATGGGCACGCACATTGTTAAATGCAGGCCAGCTGTAGTCTATTTGAGTGCCATAGTTACCCGCGCTTGGGTTGCCACGCAGTTGCCCCGCGACCTCGTGGTTACCATTGAGTCGTTTTGCCAGGCGGATATCGCCATAACCGACATAGCGTTCTATGTCTGGGTTGTCATCGTCGCCGCTGGACTCAGGTACGCGCCAATGAGGGGCGAGTGATAGTGCCCAGTCACCACGTTGGAACGTGCTTTCCAGATAAACTCTGTTCCAACTGCGTGAAAGCGGGTCTGAACGGCCGTTAGACTGATGAATGAAGGAGAGACGATTGCGCGTATTTACCCAGCCTAATGCGCTCCAGGCGTTATCAAAATCAATAAAAATTTCAGGTTCATAGTTAGTTTCCCGGAAGGGGGAAGAAGCATCGGTATTATAGGCCTGCCACCAGCTACGCTGGGTGTAGGCAAAATAGACATCGCCAATGTCGCCAAACACATCCTCTGCGAGGTTGAATTTAGCGCTAAACTGAAATTTCACTTCGACGTCGTTAGGTGGAGAGTCTGCGGAAATGCTACGAAAGTTTTCGCTGTTCTGGTTGGTGCTATAGCTAATAGGGAAAAGATAATTAGTTCGGTGAGTCGTAATCGCAAACGGATTACGTGACGACTCCTGCTCAAATTGGCGGCGTTCACTGAGATCCTCAAGCGCCATCTCTTCTGGAAGCAACTGCGGAGCGGGCGTGGATTCGCTTCCTGCCGGATCTTCAACCTGTTGCAGCTGCTGACGCAACTGATAAAGTTCGCTGTTGAGTGCGCGTATACGAGCCTCAATTTCCTCGCGGGTCTCTGCAATGGCACTTTCAGTGCCTAGCAAAACAATTAAACTAGTTAACAGCAGTTTTCGAATGACCATCAAAATGGCTCGCAAATAAATAAAAGGCAGTTATCAGAGACTCTTCTATACACGCCCATCGCGTAAGTCAACTCCTCCCGTTCGTCAAACGCGTTAGATTGCGTAAGAAGCCAGAACGCCTGACAATGGCGATCTTCCTGATTGGAGTAGTATCCATGTCGATGAGGCATATCTAACGTGGTCAAAAATGCACTGAAGGCACTCCTCAAGCTCTGCTTTATTTATCTATTGTTTACGACTGCTGGTGCCGTATACGCGCAGGCTGCGTTGCTTGATCAGGTCCCCTCTGAGGAGCAGCTATCTGAGCGATTAGCCGAGCTTGAGTCGCAAGAAAGCGAGCTAACCACCGAGCAAACTCAGGTCAAAGAAGCGTTGACGGCTGCGCTACAAGGCTATGAGCGCCTGCACGCAGTTGAAGAGCGCATTGAGGCGTTAGAGCAACGGGTTGTCCAAGCGCCCGAAATATTGCTTCGTCTAGAGCGTGAGCTGAACGAAGCGGAGGAACAAAGCCGACAGTTCTCAGTGGATAACCTTAGTGATATGCCACTGAATCAGCTGGAAGCGCAGCAAGCAGAGGCCGTCGTGGAGCTTCAGCGGCTTCAAAGCCAGTTAGCCGAAGTTAACTCTCAGCTATTGGCCGCGCAAGCACTGCCTGAGCGCGCTCAGCAAGCAATTTCAGATGCGTTACAGCGCACTGAAAGTTTACGCCGTCAGTCTGATGAGCGAGAAGCCTTGCTGGGTGATCGGCAACTATCGGCACGCCACGATGCACAGTTAATTCAGTGGCGCATTGAGCGAGCCCTTGCAGAGCAGGAAGTAAACCTTAACCAGCGTGAACTAAGTGCCAACAGTCGGCTACGAGAGTTGGCCCAGGAGCGCCGGGAACTCATTGAGCTGCAAATAGACCAGCAGGAGCAGCAGCTTAATTTGTTGCAAGGCGTCATTGATCGTCAGCGGCGGCTACAATCTGAGCAGGCAATTGCTGACGCCGCAAAGAATGATCCACTGATCGCTGAAGGGCACCCTGTGGTGCTCAATGCTCAATGCTCAGCAAGCGAACCAAGCACTGAGCCTTGAACTGTTGCGAACAACGGATAGAGCGAATGGCATTATACGTGAGAATATTGAAGCCCAGCGTCAGTTAGATCATGTACGGCAACTTCAGCGTAGCCTGAACGAACAAATTGATGCTATTCGTGGTAGCCAATTGTTGTCGCGTATTCTTCGAGAACAGCGCCAGTCGTTACCGTTAGTCGCGCCAAGGCGTGATTTACAAGATGAAATTGCTGATTTGCGTCTCAAACAGTTTGATTTGATTCGGCAGCGTGATCAGTTGCGCCAAAGCGATCGCTTAGCGACCCAGCGCTTGCAGGAAGCAGGGGTTGACGTCACGCCTGGATTGGTGGACTCCCTAACACGCCTTTATCAGTCGCGCCGTGAATTGGTAGAGCAGCTTGAGCAATCTTACGGAAGCCTGCTGAGTGCCGCTATTGAGCTTCAACTTAATCAACAACAGCTATTAGAGACGACGCGCGATTTACGGGCGACCATTGATGAACAGCTATTCTGGGTAGCTAATAGCCGTCCTCTAGATTTCAATTGGTTACGACAAATTCCCCACAACCTTCAACTGGAGTGGCGAGAAGGCGAGTGGCGGGCGGTTTTGCCCTCTCAGTGGAAAGGTTTTTCTTGGAAAATGCTGATTGGCGCGCCGTTTATTTTGCTTGGCGTGGTTCTGGTTGGGCTGCGTCGGCGAATTAAAGCACGGCTTGCGCTCATTCACTCACAAATTGGTCGACTGAAAAGTGATACTCAGCTGCATACCACCAAGGCGGTGCTGCTAAACGCTCTGCTTGCGTTGCCAGGGCCGTTGGGGTTGGCAGGTATTGGCATAGGCCTAAGTGAGGCTGAAGGTGCACTGGCAAGCAGTGTTTCGCCAGCGCTACTACAACTGGCGCTTAGCTGGGCTGTCGTGGCTTGGGGCCGCCGGCTACTCGTTCATGATGGGGTTGCTGAGCGCCATTTCACCTGGGCACCTGCTTATACAGCGCGGTTGCGTAAGCTGCTGGGTGGTTTCGGACTGGCGTTAGCGCCCGTGGTTGTTATTGCCGCGCTCTCTGGGCAAATGGAAACACCGCTGGCGTTGCGCCCAGTGGCGATAGGGCTGTTTGCCGCGGGCCTGGTGGCAATGAGCTGGTGGTTGGCACTATTAATCCTGGCCCATGTGCCATTTTTCGGAGTGCGACTCTTCCGGTTGGTGTTAGGTCTAGCGATGGCTTCAGTGCCGCTAGTACTCCTTGGACTTGTGGTGTGGGGATATGAGTATACGGCGTTGCGGCTAGTTGCTCGCTTTGCAATCACCCTTTACCTGTTGGGCTTGTGGGTCGTCGTTGAGGCCACGGTCGTACGTAGTTTAGCCGTTGCAGCACGGCGGCTAGCTTACCGGCGTGCGCTCGCTAGACGTCGTGCTCAAGTACAAGAGGGCGCAGAAGGTGGGCTGGAGGTCGTTGAAGAGCCACCTTTGGATATGGAGAAAATTAACTCTCAGTCGTTACGCCTATCAAAGTTGATTTTGTTGATTGGCTTCAGTGCCCTGCTGTATCTGGTGTGGTCAGACCTGCTGGCGGTACTGAGTTATTTAGACCAAGTTTCAATATGGGATGCGGAAGAGGGGGATTTGGTCGGAGACGCACTATCGATTTCCGATGTGTTTACCTCGCTACTTGTGATTGCCATCACGTTCATTATGGCGCGTAACTTGCCTGGCTTGTTGGAAGTAATGGTGCTTTCACGCTTGTCCTTAAAGCAGGGTAGTGCTTATGCCATTAGCTCGCTGCTTTCTTATACCATTGTTGGTACTGGCGTAGTGATGGCATTGGCCACGCTGGGCGTTTCTTGGAATAAATTGCAGTGGCTGGTGGCGGCGCTGAGCGTGGGCTTAGGCTTTGGTCTTCAGGAAATATTTGCCAACTTTATTTCTGGTTTGATCATTCTGTTTGAGCGCCCAATTCGCATTGGTGACACCATCACGCTGGGTAATCTACATGGCACGGTCAGTCGGATTCGCATCCGGGCGACTACCGTGACCGACTTTGACCGAAAAGAAATTATCATTCCGAACAAAACGTTTGTGACGGACCAGCTCATTAACTGGTCACTTTCGGATAACGTGACCCGCGTGGTGCTGACTTACGGTGTTGCTCATGGGTCTGATCTGCCTTTAGTGCATACATTGCTGCGCCAGGCTGCCGACGAAAATGAACGAGTGTTAGAAGACCCAGAACCTCAGGTTTTCTGCCTGAACTACGGGCCGCACAGCCTGAATTTTGAGCTGCGCATTTTCGTTAACGATTTGCTTGACCGCTTGTTTGCTGCTGACGAAGTTAACTGCCGGATCGACGAGCTGTTCCGTGAAGCGGGCGTTAGGGTGGCCTTCGAGCAGATGGACGTGTGGCTGCACCGCGACCGAGGCGAGTCAGTTAAAGTGCAGTCAGCTAACCGGCTGCCTCCTGATAACCTAAGCTAATGACTAGGTTAGCATCAGGGGGGGGGTTGTGTTTAAGTACTGGTTTTTAAACGCTTTGTTCTTCATGTTTGGTGGCGAACAGTAAAAACTCCCGATTACCGTCACCACCGGTAATCGGGCTTTCCTGCCAGTGGCTAATGACTAAGCCGCACTCTGTACAGGCATCACGTATCTTTTTCTCTACCTCTG